>CALKHF010000020.1 GCA_938092255.1 uncultured Flavobacteriales bacterium
TTCTAATCAATCTATAATGAAGGGCGACATTCAATATGTGTAAATTTGAACTAATGGAGAACAAGATTAAAATAATAAACACATCAAATAATCCAAACCCTGAATATAAAACTTCGGGTTCCTCTGGCATGGATGTACGCGCCTTTGTTTTGGCACCGGTTGAGATAGCCCCATTAAATAGAGCCTTGATTAAAACAGGGTTGTTTTTAGAAATGAATGAAACGTTAGAGTGCCAAGTAAGGCCTAGGAGCGGACTTGCTCTCAAAAAAGGCATCACGGTATTAAATAGTCCAGGAACGATTGACGCAGACTACAGGGGAGAGCTAGGGATAATATTAATGAACCTATCTAACGACAAGGTTGTAATAGAAAGCGGCGATAGAATAGCACAACTGGTATTTGCGAAAGTAGAAAAGGTTGTTCTGGAAAATGTAGATGTAGTTAATAAGACTGATCGTGGAGAAGGAGGCTTTGGAAGTACAGGAATAAAATAAAGAAAATATGAAGATAATTGTACCAATGGCAGGAAGAGGTAGTCGATTAAGACCTCATACTTTGACTGTACCTAAACCGCTAGTTCATGTTGCGGGTAAACCAATCGTTCATCGTTTGGTAGAAGATATTGCAGAAATGTGTGACGATAAAATTGAGGAAATTGCATTCATTATTGGTGATTTTGGAAAAGAAGCAGAGGCAGAGCTTTTAAATGTTGCAGAAAAGCTAGGAGCAAAAGGGTCTATCTTTTATCAAAACGAACCACTTGGAACGGCTCATGCGGTATTATGTGCATCAGAAAAATTGTCAGGCCCTGTAATTGTAGCTTTTGCAGATACCTTGTTTAAGGCGGAGTTTAAAATTTCAGAAAAACAAGAAGGAATAATATGGGTTAAACAAATAGAAGACCCGAGTGCTTTTGGTGTCGTAAAAATGAACCAAGAAGGAATTATAACCGACTTTATTGAAAAGCCAAAAGAGTATGTTTCCGACCTAGCCATGATAGGGATTTACTATTTTAAATCTGGAGAATCTTTAAAAACAGAACTTGATTATTTGATTGATAATGATCAAAGAAAAGGAGGAGAGTATCAATTACCCGACGCATTGAGAAGACTTACGGAAAAAGGTACATCATTTGTTCCAGGAAAAGTAACACATTGGTTAGATTGCGGAAATAAAAAAGCGACAGTTGAAACAAACCAGTCTGTTTTAAATTTTGAGCAAGAAAAGGGAATCCAATTGATTAGTTCTGAATCAGAACTAACGGAATGTATCATAATAGAACCATGCTTTATTGGAAAAGGAGCAAAAATAACACGGTCGGTTATCGGTCCACATGTTTCCGTAGGCGCAAAATCTGAAATAACTGATTCAAGAATAACAAATTCAATAATTCAACAAAACACAACGGTTTCGAATATGATTTTTACAGACTCAATGGTAGGAGCTCAATCAAAAGTAAACGGAACTCCCCGAGATTTAAGTGTTGGAGACTATACAGAAATGGGTGATGCGAATTAGTATATTGTTTCTTCTTTTAATAATAATGTTTTCGTGTAGAACGATTGAAAAAACCACGAATTCTATTAAAAGCGAAACATATATAAGCGCTTTTCATGAAGGAATCAGATTAAAATTGATAGGCAACTATGAAGGAGCGATTGCGCGATTTAAAAAATGTCTAAAAGAAAAACCAGAAGACGATGCCAGTCATTTTGCCATTGCTCAAATTTCATTGATAAACGGAGATTTAGAACAAGCAAAATATCACACGATACAGGCTGCAAAAGGTGATGAATCAAATCTGTACTATCAAATTGAGTTAGGGTACATGTATAGAGAGACCGCAGAACACGAAAAGTCTGCAGCCGTTTTTGAGGAGATTATTTCTAAACGCCCAACCAATTCTAATTATTACTTTGAGAGCGCTTTGTCTTGGGAGCTTTCTGGAAACATCAAAAAGGCTATATCCGTTTTAAACTTTTTAGAACAAAATGTGGGAATTCATGTTGAAGCATCATTAAAAAAGCACGTTTGGCTTAAAGGGCTGATGAAAATAAAAGAGGCAGAGCACGAGTTATTAAAAGTGTTGGAAATAGAGAACAATAATCAATATGTTATAGCGACCCTCGTAGACTTTTATTTGAACTCAGGTCAAATAGAATTAGGTATGCTTCAGTTAAAAAAGTTAGTGGAGCTTGATCCTAAAAACGGAACAGGCCTAATTCTTCTTGCTCAATATGAATTCGAAAGAAAAAAAATAGAGAATAGTAAAGGGCTTTATTCTAAAGCCATTTTATCCGAAAACCTAATGGCTGAAGAAGTAAAAGAGGTGTTGAATTTTTTTATTCATTATACAGATAAGAGTTCCATCAACTCAATCTTAACAACAGTTGAAACTTATTATGGTGAAAATGATACCATAATGATGCTAACAGGAGACGTTTACATTAAAAACAAAGAATTTGGGAGCGCGATTAAAAGTTATGAAAAAGCACTGTCAACTAATCCAGGAAACTATTTGATTTGGGAGCGGGTTTTATATCATTATTATGATTTCCAGCAATGGAAACAACTTATTGAGAAAGGGAAAAAGGCAATCAAAACGTTTCCTCTAAAAACAGTACCCTATTATCTGTTGAGTGTTTCATACAATCAAACCAATCAGTTTCTTCTGGCTCAACAATATGCCAACGATGGGCTTTTTACCGTTGTAGATGACCCTGTTGTTAAGTCAGACTTGCAAGGCCAACTTGCTGAATCTTATTTTGGGCAAAATCGTTTTGCGGATGCTAAAAAAGAGTATTTAAAAGCGATTGAAATAGGGAAGGCACACGAAAACCAATACTTGATTTTTAATTTTTGCCTAAGGCTTTATGAAAAAAAGGTTTATTTAGATTTGGCATTAAGCTTGATTAATGAGTTGATTGAAAAAAATGGAACAAACTTTGATTTGTTGTTGAAGGCCGACCTGCTTTTTGAAAAAAAGCGCTTTAATGAGGCTAAAAAGATTTATCAAGGTGTATTGATTGACATGATAAAGCAGGAGGACACCCTTGAGGAACAGGCAATGGTGAATGAGAGGCTGGGTGATTCTTTTGCCAAATTAAAAAACATTGAAAACGCATTGCGGTATTGGAGGGAGGCGGCAAGGCTTGGTCCTGGAAGTGAACTTCTTGAAAAAAAAATATTGAATGAAGAATATATGGAATAATATTATTTACAGCGTTACACTTTCAGTGGTTTTAGCTTCTTGCTCGAGCCAATGGTCGGAGGTTGGTGAAAAACCCCAAAAGCTCCCGAAACTAAAAGAAAAGCTGTTTATAGAAAAAATAGACAGCCTTCACTCTAAAAGACCACATTACTTTTATTCAAAAATAAAAGTGACGTATTCTGATGAAGAAAGAAAGGTGTCTTTTAAGTCTTCGGTGAATATTGTACAAGATTCGGCTTTGAGCGCGATACTATCTTATGCTGCAATACCAGTTTTTACCGCATATTTAGATACTGAAAAGATTACTATTGTTAATAAAAAAGACAAATGCTATACAGAAAAGGCCATTACTGATTATTCAGAGCTTTGGGGTATAGAAATGTCATTTGAAAACATCCAAGAACTATTCTTTGGTCTGCCAATAGGTTACATAAAAAGCGCCAAGTATCACGTTTTAAGTAATCCATATGAGTATATTATTTCTACGCATAAAAAGCGTGAACAGAAAAAAAGCGAAAAACGTCACAAATCGAATTTAATTTATACTTATGAATTGAATACGGACGCAAAAAGCCTTTCTTCTGCCCATATTTACAGTCCTGCTGATTCGTTTAAAATTGATATAAAATATATTGAGTGGCAAGAAAAAGAAGGTAGCCATTACCCTAAAGAGATGAAAATTTCTCTTTTGGGACCGAAAACGACGGCTGAAATTAAACTTGTGTTTAATAAGTTAAGAATCAACATGCCAAGAAAACTATCGCTAATTATCCCTGAAAATTATGAAACGTGTAATTAATGTTATTTTGTTTTTCAGTATTTGTTTTGGTGTCATGTCACAATCTAAAAGCGACAAACTAAAAAAAGAGCAAAAAAAACTTGAAAAAAAGATAACAAATACCAAAAGCTTATTGCAAAAGGTCTCTTCAAGCAGGGAAGCCTCACTCAATGAATTGAAGCTTATTGAAAACCAAATTACTAGCCGAGAAGCGCTATTGAAAATCTATGATAACCAGATAAAAATGGCAGATGTTTATATTCAGGAAAAAGAAGAAAAAGTAAAAGAATTAACACTCCGAATGGAAAGGCTTAAAGCACAATACAAAGAGATGATTATTAATGCCTATAAAAACAGAAATAAAAACGGCCAAATGATGTTCGTTTTGTCCGCAGATAGTTATTATGAAGCACAAAAAAGAAATAAATATTTAAAAAGTGTTTCAGCACTGCATAAAAAACAAGCCGCCTTAATTGTGCAAGACCAAGTGAAAATTAAAGAGGAGATTGAAGCCATAGAGATTGAAAAAAAGAAAAAGAAGGAGACCTTAACTCAGAAAAGAATGGAAAGGGAACTAATTGTGACGGACAGAGAGAAAAAAATCGAAGTATTTGAAAAAATCCAAAAAGAAGAAAGTTTGTTAATTGCTGAAATCCGGAGAAATGAAATAAAAAAACAAGCGATTAAAAAGAAAATAAATGAGGCGATTAGAAGGGAACTTGCAGAAATTGAGAGAAAAAGAAGAGAAGCAGAAAAACGAAGATTAGAAGTGGCACGCAGAAAGGGAGAAGTTCCAAAAGCAACCACGACAAAGTTAAACGATGAATCATCAGAGGGAAAGATAAGCAGCAAAAAGTTTCAAAACAATAGAGGAGCGCTTCCCTGGCCAGTTGCGAAAGGGTCAATAACGGAAAAGTACGGTAAAAACCAGCACCCATCCCTGAGGGGCGTATTTACGAATAATAACGGGATAGATATATCGTGTCCAACAAACTCTTTAGTGCGAACCATTTTTGAAGGAGAGGTAACCAGTGTTTTTACAATTCCAGGATCTGGAAAGGTTATTATTATTAAGCATGGAAATTATCGAACAGTCTACAGCAACCTGAAAGAAACAACAGTGTCTAAAGGAGACAAAGTAAAAACAAAGCAACAAGTAGGAACGATTTTAAGCGAGGGAAACACCTTAGGCTTACTTCATTTTGAAGTACACCTTGTAAGCGGAACGACAACAAAAAGCCTTAACCCTGCTTTATGGATTGATCGTTAGTCAGAGGAAGACTCATTGCTATAATCATGGAGCACATTGCCCACACCGGAACAGCTGCTTTGTCTGTATCAAGATAATTATTTAAAAAAGCGTGAATAAAATAAGAAGAGAGTGAAATAATTATTCCCATAATTAATAGTTTAGTATCACTTTCTTTTTCAGGGGTTTGGTGGTAAAGACGAATTGCACAAATAAAGATTGAGGCAACTATTGATAAAAAAAGCAGAAGTCCTAATAACCCTGTTTCAGATAATGCTCCTAGATATTCACTGTGTGCATTACCCATATCACCGAAATTTGTAGATATGATTGTTTGATTTTCAGGGTCCTGAAAGGGAGCATATTCAAAGGCATACGTGCCTGGCCCAAAACCAGTTATAGGCTCCTTTATGAACATTTGTATAGCACAATCCCAGCGATTGATTCTCTCCAAGTTTGATGCGTCAGTCGTAACGTTTGCCGCACTTTGAATTTTTTCTTCAAAAGCTTCAGTTGTATGCTCGTGCTTGTTTTCTCCTAATGCGATTTGTATGTTATCCCATTGGGCGTATATAACGAGAGCAAAGGCCAAGCCCAAACCGATTAAAAACTTGAAATTCACTTTAAAATAGACCAGCAGGCCAATTATCGAAGCAAATAAAACACTTAACCAGGCAGCTCGAGTATATGAAAAGATTAAGCCGACTATCAATATAAGGTTTAATAGAATTAATATGGCTTTTGATAATGGAGGGCTTCCTTTTTGTTTTAAAAGAGCAAGACTTATAGGAATACACAACGCAACGGTTGCGCCATAAATGGTGTGGTCTTTAAAAAATGGCCACATCACCCAATGCCCTTCTTCCTCACCAAAACCGTAAATGGAGTGATGAACTAAAGTAAAACAAACGACCAAGCAACAAGACACAATAAACAACCAAAGGAAAACGACTCTATTTTCATGTTTTCGAAAGAAGTGCGTTCCAAAGATTAATAAAGGAATAATGAACCAAAGCTTTGCCAAAACAGATTTAAAAGAAATCAAAGGATCTGTGCTGGTAATTGAAGTGAAAATAAGCCAAATTATATATGCAAGAACACAAATAATGATTGGGCTACGCCATATTCTTAGATCTAAAAAAGGAGATTTTATTTGAATAAAAAGAAACAGAATCATTAAACCAAACAGCAAAGGCTCCGTAGGAAGAAATAATCCTAGACTATCTGTGTATTCTTCAATATTTACAGAGAGAGGTGTAAGAAAAGCAATAGATAAAAAAAACTTTTCTGTTTCAAAAATTGCCAAATAAATAAAAAGAAGGGCAATGGGAAAGAGGCAGAGCGCCTCCATTCTTAATGAGTTAAAAAAAGCAAATATTGCGGTAAGACACAGAGCGCCAGAGAGTAAACTGATTTTATTGACGCTAGTCATTTTAAGACTTAAGCTTTAATTCTTTATATCGCTCAATAATAAGAAGGGAGAAGACAATGAAAATAAAAGAACCAAATGCTGCGATTATTGTCAAAATAATTCTTTTGGGCTGGTCTTTTTTATCTGCCACTTTCGCTCTTTGGACAACAAACTTGTGACTAAAAACCATCGCTGCATCTGATTCTGCTTGCTCATATGCGACTTTAAAATCTTCTAGTTTTATAATCATTTCATTTCTTTTCCTTTCTAAACCATCGAATGTTGAGCCCAGTAAAGAATTGACTTCTATCTTCTGTTGTAATTGAGTTTTTTCCTTTGGGTTTTTTGAATCAACCAATGCCTGAAAAAGTCTAGACCTGACATCTAGAGAAACCACACCCAATTTGGACAAGCTGTCCATTTTATTTAATAAGGCATTGATATCATTTTCAAGTTGTTCTTTTTTTCTCTTTGTAATCTGAAATGCAGGTAAGGTTCTCTTTCGAATAATGTTATTTTTTACAGTGTCAATTAAGTTGATAATTTCGTTTGCCATTTTTGCGGCTAGCTTGGGGTCTCTATCTAAAACATCAATTTTTATTGACCCAAACCTCGTTCTTTCAAATGAAAAATGCCCCTCATAGGCAGTATTCAACTTGTCATATTTGTTTCCATCACTTTCTTTAATATTGTAGTGCTTCATCAAATCATATTTCTCAACAATTAAGTCTTTTAATTCTGCAGATTGTAAAATTTGAACCAATTGTTCCGCCTGTTCTTCCTCACCAAAATCCATTGAAGATGCTTTAGTATTTCTCTGTTCAGAAAAAGACACAGAACTTGATGCCGCAGGGAATACGATTGCCGTCGAAAGATACAAGGGCGTAATTAAATACGAAAGCCCAAAGGTTAAAGCACTTACAACGAATGAAAAAGACAGAATTATTTTTCTTTTTCGAAATAAAAATGTCAACAACCGTTCTCTTTCTTCGTTTAAGTTTAAATCATTTTTTTCCATTAGAATCATTTCAGACTACGAAAATAGGACTTATAAAGACAATTGAAACTCTATTTCTTATAATTTATTTTATTCTTCTTGAAGAGAAATAAAGTTTTTTCATAGAATTTAGATCTATCAAGGACAATGAAAAGGTTAATAGAAACCCAACAATAAGCTGGAGAAGAATTAAATAATCACTATTACTAAAATAATGGCTTAGACAAAACAGCACACCAATGAGAACGGAAAACTTAAGAAACCCAATGATTTTAAGAGGAATCTTGAATTTTACAACGCAATAACAAAACTGTAAAATTGCTGTTACAATTTGAGTGAAAAAGGTTGCGATTGCTGCGCCTAATGCGCCATGACTGGGTATAAGTAAAATATTTATACAGACATTGGCAATGATCCCCCCCAGAGAAATAAAGTTTAAAGCTCTGAGGTTTCCATTTGCCGTCAACAATGTTCCAAAAATAAAATTCATACATATTGGAAAAAAACCGAGCATTAAAAATTGAAATGGTTCAATTGCCTCCAAATAGTCTGAATAGATCAACCCTAAGATATAAGAGGAATTGTAGCAGGTAATAAATATGATAATAATGACACCGCTTAACAATAAATTTGCAGAAGTTTTGACCAGTTCTAAAACAGAAGGAATGGATTCTTTTAGTTGTTTTGAAAACAAAGGAAATAATAAGCCAGCGAATATCATTCCAAACATGTACAGCGCATCAAGTAGCCGAAACCCCTGAGCGTAAACCCCTGACTCATAAGCTCCATTAACGTGAATCCTCTCAAGCATTACTCCATCTACCCTAGTATACAATAACATTAAAACAATAAGAAGAGCATACGGCCAACTTTTTTTAATTAGGCGAATACTAAAAGATGGATCCCATGAGAAGTAGGGGCGCTTGAGATGCTTTATTAGTAAAATGAAACCTACGACCAAGGTTGCGCCATAGCAAAAGGTCTGGATCCAAATAAACCATTCAATTTGGAGGTTCTTCGGAGCCCAAGGAGAAAACAGAAGAAGGCCACCAACTATAATTAACAAGCCGCGGTCCAAAACAGAAATAAAAGCATCTGTTTTGAAAAAATGAAACCCCGCAAAATGACTTCTAAAGTATGCGATAGTCAAAATTAAAAATTGATTTAAAATGAGAAAAGAAAGCAGAAACAACGGGCGTCCAGAATAGCCTAAAAAATAGGCTAGGCTAAAAGTGAAAATACTGTATAAACTAAAAAGAATTATTCTAAAGGTGAAAACCCGACCGAAGTATTTTTTAATCTCCTCTGGGTTTTGCGCTAAGTTTTTCGTCGTGTAATTGTTAATTCCAAAATCGAGGAGAATGTTAAATAAAACAGAGAGGTTCAACAAGGAAAAATAAAGGCCGTAATTTTCAGGCCCAACCCTATTTTGAACCGTTGCGTCTATTCCGAATAACGCGATAGGTTTAATCAGGAGGTTCAATAGAACCATTAATACCAAATTCGAAAAGAAAATTCTTTGCATATTATTGCTTTACGAGCAACTTGAACCCTATACCATGTACATTCATTATTTCAATATTAGAGTCTTCTTTTAATAGCTTACGTAATTTGGCAATGTAAACATCCATGCTTCTGCCGTTAAAGTAATTATCATCACCCCAAACGGCGCGCAAAGCAGCTTGTCGGTCTAGAAGCTCATTTTGATTTTGAACCAATAAACGCAAGAGCATATTTTCTTTGGTAGTTAGTTTTTTAACGCCGTCTTCCAGGTGTAATACGCTGAGTTCTGGTTCATATTCAATTTTACCAACATGAATTTTTTCCTGAACATTTTTTTGATGAGGTTCTGCTCTTTTAAGTATTGCTTTAATTCGAGCCAGAAGCTCTTCCATTGAAAAAGGCTTCGTAATATAATCATCGGCACCGACATCAAACCCCTTTAGCTTATCCTCTTTCATCGATTTTGCAGACAAAAACAATAGAGGAACTTTACGGTCTAAAAGTCGCACTTCTGAACCTAATGTAAAACCATCCATTTCAGGCATCATTACGTCTAAAATAAGAAGGTCGAAATGATGTTTAGTATTGTTAAAAAGTTCGTAGGCGATTTTTCCATTTCTAGCCAATTCTACACGAAACCCTTTTGCCTGAAGGAAGGATACAAGTAGTTTTCCCAAATTCTCATCGTCTTCAGCTAATAATATGTTTTTATTTTCCTTCATTCTTTATTCATTGATATAACAAATGTTGTGCCTTGACCGAATTGACTAGATACTTTAATATCCCAATCATAGCCATCACAAATGCGTTTAACATAATTCAAACCCAGTCCAAAACCCTTAACGTTATGTATGTTTCCCGTCGGAACCCGATACAATTTATCAAATATTTTATCGAGATGTTCTTTTTTTATTCCAATTCCTGAATCTGAGATGGTTAAAACGACATTATTTATGTTTTGTTTTATGTCAATAATAATAGACGCTTTCCCCTCGCTATACTTAATTGAATTATCTACGAGGTTTGTAAGGAGGTTTCTAAAATGCAATCGGTCACATAGAGCAATGATTGATTTTTTCTCCTTGGTGAGTTGAATAGAACAATTTTGTGGGCCAACACGAAACAAAGCATTTTCAACAACGAGCTGTGCAACTTCGCAAATGTTTACGCTGTCTTTTCCCCATTTGATGTTTTGTTGTTCTAACGTTGAGCTTTCAAGAATACTTTCGACCAATACTTCGAGTCTTCGGTTTTCTTGTTTAATCATTTCTATAAATGGCGACACGACGTTACCAGTTTTTTCTGTATTCACATCAGAATCTTCGATTGCTTCACAAGCCAATGAAATTGTTGAGATAGGGGTCTTGAATTCATGAGTCATATTTGAAATAAAACCTGCCTTTAATTCTGAAAGCCGTTTTTGCTCTATTATGGTTTTGAACATGAATACAAAAGCAACTAATACCAGAACAATAACAATAACAGATCCCGCTATTGAAAGAGTCATTTCCTTTAGAATAAAACGACCTCTTTGCGGAAAGTTAATTTGTAAATACAGAGGGTCGCTAAATGTGTTGTTGGGAAAAAGAGAAACCTTATTAATGGAATCAAATGGTATAGAGGTTTTGTAATTTTTTGTTGATACGGGAAAGGCGACTGGTTTTTGTTCAGCTTGATAAATACAAAAGTTATAGTTTTTTGGAAGGTGCTCGTTTTTCAATTCAAATGCAATAATTGAATCAAGAAAGACCAAATCAATTCTCTGTTGAGGGGTTTCTAGAACATTTTCTTTAAATGATTGAACCATCATTTCGTTAATAAATTTGGCTTTTTTAAAGATTTGTTGAATAACTTTTTGATTAAGTTCAATAGAAAGGCGACTAGAATCAACAGAACCAGGAATTACTTTGGTTCCCTCCTGAAAGACGTCTCTAATTTCTCTATAGTCCTTTGCAAGAACGCGTTGTTCAGCACTTAATCCACTTATCGAATCAAAGGCTCTTCCTTGAATAACGAGATACTCTTCTTGAACACCATTGTTCATAATTAGGGTATCGCTAATAGTAATGTTTTGGGTTGGGATGAGGTTTTCAAATTCTGCCTTTAAGATTTCTTTATATTGAACACTAAAATCGTTGTTGACAATATCGATATAGCGCCTGTAATCTTCTGCTTTTTCATGCCGAAACGAGATTTTGTCTTGGAAGGAATGAATATTATCGTTGAGTTCCTTTGATTTTCGATTATATGTGTAATGTAACTGATAGGACTGCACTACTATAAGGCTTATAATAGACAAGGCCAGTAATAGAACGGCTAAACTTATTTTGTTTTTTTTCAACACAATAAACGAATCTAAATAAAATCAAATCATTCGAGAAGAAAACTTAACCATTTTTAACACGGGAACAAAGGGAATCACATTTTAATAAAGCGAAATCGCACTTATTCTTTTTTCAATTGTTTAGCTTTGTTGTACAAAATACAAGTATGATTGAAATTCAGAGGTTAAAAGAAAATAGAGCAGAGGTTCTTGAGGGCTTAAAAAAAAGAGGAATAAATTCTGAACAAGACGTGGATAAGATTTTAATGTTTGACCAGCAGTGGCGAGAGGCAAAAACGAAACTTCAAGAAACATCTGCAAACCTAAATACAATTTCAAAAGAAGTAGGGAAACTTTTTAGCACAGGAGAGCGAGATAAGGCTGAAGGATTGAAGTTGCAAAGCATTGAATTAAAAAGGGAAGAAGCTGTTCAAAAATCAAGAGTAGAAGAGCTTCAAAACGAACTGTCATCCGCAATTATGTCCTTGCCAAATATTCCTCGACCAGAAGTGCCCTCAGGAAAGGACGCGAATGACAACGAGCTGGTGTTTGAATCAGGGAGTAGTCCAACGAGTGAAAGCGTACCTAAGGCGCATTGGGATCTTGCTAAGGAATACCAATTGATTGATTTTGAACTTGGCGTTAAAGTTACTGGTGCCGGGTTTCCTTTTTACAGGGGAAAAGGAGCCAAACTTCAAAGGGCATTAATTTCTTTTTTTCTCGAGGAGGCGAGTCAAGCGGGTTATGAGGAGTTTAGTTCTCCCTTAATGGTAAACGAAGAAAGTGGAGTAGGCACAGGTCAACTTCCTGATAAAGAAGGAATGATGTATCATGTAGGAGGAGATGATTTATATCTTATTCCTACAGCAGAGGTTCCGCTTACAAACATGTATAGAAACACCTTGTTGCCGAACGATGATTTTTCAATTAGAATTACTGGACACACGCCTTGTTTCAGACGAGAGGCAGGCAGCTATGGAAAAGACGTTAGAGGACTAAATAGGCTTCATCAGTTCGAAAAAGTTGAAATAGTAAGAATAGAAAAACCAGAAAATGTGGAATCGGCACTTAACGAAATGATTGACCACGTAAAATCATTATTGGAAAAACTGGGATTGCAATATAGAATATTAAAACTATGCGCTGGTGATACAGGATTTGCAGCTTCGATTACTTATGATTTTGAGGTTTATTCTGCAGGACAAGACAAGTGGCTTGAAGTGAGTTCAGTCTCCCGATTTGACACCTTTCAATCAAATAGGTTGAAGCTGCGTTATAAGGATCAAAACAATAAATCAAAACTATGTCATACCCTGAACGGATCGGCATTGGCTTTGCCACGAATCGTGGCCGCACTTCTAGAAAACAATCAAACTCCGAAAGGCATTAAAATTCCAGAAGCACTAGTTCCATACACAGGGTTCGAAATGATTAATTAAGCGTTTTTTTATGAAAATATATATTGTCTTCTTGCTTTTATTTAGCGCTTCTTGTTCGGATTTTGACAAGGAAAAACAAGAAAAAAACGTTTTAAGTTTATCAGATGAAATAAAGACTTTTAAAAAAGAATTTGACGCGATTAAAATAGACAGTCTTTCAGCGTTAAAACTTTCCATTTACGAGGTTGAACGCAGAATAAAGCAAAATTACCATTCGGATACAATAGACCTTTCATTTGGACAGAAAATGGACGATTTCAAGAGAATGAGAAGAATGCTAGGACCACTTGGAAAAGAACAGGGAAGAGTATTCAAAAGTATAAACGAAGAGCTTATTCAACTGACAAAATTATACTCTGATATATCTAAAGGTTTTGGAAAAAGGGAGTCCTACAATGAGTACATTCAATTTGAAAAAAACAAAGTCGCTCAAATAAAGGTGATTTATGATGAATATGTCAAAATGAGGGCACAGTTTTTGCAAATGTATAACGAGCTATATAAGGAGCTAGAGATGTTTAGTAAAAGCATAGAAATCAATCAAGAGCAATGAAAAATCACCTAACCATATTATTTGTTGGCTTGTTTTTTTCTGTGTTTTCTCAGTCAGACTCAGACTTGCAGCTCGCTCAACACTACTACGGTCAAGGGTCTTACATCAAAGCGTTAGAATATTATGAAAAGATATACAATGATTCACCATCTTTGGTAATATTTAAAAAATATTATGAGTGCCTTATTGAAACAAAGGATTATAAAAAGGCAGAAAAGACGCTAAAAAAAGAAATCTCCAAAACATCCAACAACGTTGACTTAAAGCTTCAGCTTGCTTCTTTTTATTCTGATCGAGACCAAACAGAAAAATCCAAAAAAATCTACGCGGATCTTATTGAAAACCGAAACGATTCCCCTTCACAGTGTATATCCCTATTTAATTCCTTTTTGGTGCTGTCAAAGTTAGATTTGGCTTTAGAAGTTTTAAATGTCGCAAAGAAAAAGTTTAAAAGTTACCCCTTTAACTTCCAGGAGGCAGACTTGTATGCACAAAAACAAGAAAAAGACAAGATGGTAATCTCTTACCTTTCATTACTGGAAAAACACGAATATTATCAGCAAGCCGTTCAGAAATCTTTATTGCGACGCCTTGACCTAAATAGCGAGGACACAAAAGAATTCAACTTACTCAAAAGTGCTCTTTTCGAAAGAGCTAAAAAAGAAAACACGGGTGTCGTTTTTTCAGAAATGTTGATTTGGCAATATTCACAAATTGATAATTTTTCGGGTGTCTTTAATCAGGTTGTCGCTGTTGATCTCAGGTCAAAATCCAACGGGGAAAGACTTTTTAATTTTGGGATGGTGTGCCGCGAAAATAAAGACTATGAAACTGCTATTCGTGCTTTTCAAGAGTCAATTACAGTTAGCTCTTCCGAAGAAATTCAAATGAAATCCCAAATAGGTATTTTAAATGTTGGTTACATTAAAGTAGCCCAATTAAAAACCTATTCGGCTGAAGAACTTAAAAAGATAATTAGTCACTATGAAGAGGTTCTTGAGAACATTAAGGCGCCAAATTCAAAAACACTTCCTATTGTACTGGAGTATGCAGAAATCCTTGCTTATCATAATGGCAGCCGAACAAAAGCGCTTGAGATTCTTTCTGATTCCGAGAAATCCCCGCTTCTTACTGACATAAAGAAGGCTCAAATAAAAATGTTAATGGCAGACATCGAAGTAATTAATGGGAACGTTTGGGACGCATCATTAATGTACATGCAAATTAGTGAAGGGTTTAATTATGAGACCATTGGCAATCGCGCCAAATTTAAAAATGCTAGAATATTTTATTACGAGGGGGAGTTTGATTTTGCTCAATCTCAACTCGATATACTGAAACAATCGACATCAAAGCTTTTGTCTAATGATGCCATTCAGCTATCTGTAACCATAACGGATAACTACGGTTTAGACTCAAACTATATCGCCATGGCCTGGTTTTCTAAAGCAGACTTACTAATAGAACAGTTTAAGTTCCAAGAAGCGTTTTCCTTATTTGATAGTATTCAAACCAACTATCCTTTCCATTCTCTTGCGGATGAAATTCTTTACAAAAGAGCAAAAGCCATGGAGCTCAAAGGAAACTGGGAAAGAGCGCTTGGTTATTATGAGGATATTGTTAAGTTTCACAAGGAAGATATTCTTGCAGATGATGCTATATTTAGTGCTGCCGAAATACTAGAAAACAAGTTATTTAAAGAGCAAGAAGCGCTTGAAAAATACAAAGAGCTTCTCATGGGATATCCTGCTAGCCTATACGGTCATGAAACCCGAAAAAGAGTGAGAAGACTTCGCGGAGAAAAAGACCCAACTCTAGAAGTTGAATTTTAACTTTTATTTAGGCATGTCCCTTGTAAATGAGGGGATTCCCGTAACATCCATCCCTGTAATGAGCAAATGAATATCATGCGTACCTTCATATGTAAGTACGGACTCTAAATTTGCCATGTGTCTCATCATAGAATATTCACTTGTAATCCCCATTCCTCCATGAATTTGTCGTGCTTCGCGGGCAATATTTAAAGCGATTTCAACATTGTTTCTTTTTGCCATAGAGATTTGAGCTGAAGTGGCTTTCCCTTCATTTCTTAGCTCTCCAAGTCTAAATGTTAGGAGTTGTGCTTTGGTGATTTCAGTAATCATTTCGGCAAGTTTTTTTTGAATCAATTGGAAGCTTCCAATGGGCACATCGAATTGAGTTCTTTCCTTTGAATATCGAAGGGCTTGATCATAGCAATCCATGGCTGCGCCAAGTGCACCCCAAGCTATTCCAAACCGAGCTGAATCCAAGCAGCTTAAAGGAGCTCCTAAACCAGACCTTCCTGGTAAAATGTTTGATTTTGGAACACGGACATTGTCAAAGATAAGCTCACCCGTTGCCGAGGCTCTCAAAGACAGCTTGCCGTGCATTTCTGGAGTACTAAAACCTTCCATTCCACGTTCTACAATTAAACCATAAATTCTTCCCTCTTCGTTTTTGGCCCAAACCACGGCAACATCGGCAAAAGGAGAATTGGAAATCCACATCTTGGCTCCATTTAAAACAACGTCATCGCCGTCATCCTTGAAATTAGTAATCATACCTCCAGGGTTTGATCCATGATCTGGCTCAGTAAGTCCAAAGCAACCAACCATTTCTCCAGAGGCCAACTTGGGCAGAAACTTTTGCTTTTGGTCTTCACTACCATATTTCCAAATAGGATACATAACTAAAGAAGACTGTACAGACGCTGTAGACCTTAAACCAGAATCGCAACGCTCTAATTCTTGCATGATCAAACCGTAAGAAATTTGATCTAAACCGGGTCCGCCATATTCTTCGGGTATGTATGGTCCAAATGCACCAATTTCTCCCAGGCCAGGAATTAAATGTTTTGGGAAAACCGCTTTTTCATAGGCGTCATCAATTATGGGGGAAACTTCTTTTTTGACCCAAGCCCTAGCAGCATCTCTTACCAGTTTGTGTTCGTCGGATAATAATTCATCCATCATGTAATAGTCTGGATGGTTGTATAAATCTGTTTTCATTGAGTAAAAGCTTTTACGAATGCAAAATTAACAAATAATACAGGGCTTATGTTCTTAATTTCTATTTAATTTTACTCCTACTCATGTATCAATTATTTAATATATTTCAGGTTATTCAACTTTATCCAAGGGAGAATGTACTAAAAAACACCTTGTTGGTTTTAATAATGGTGTGTTTGGGGTTTGTTGGCTTATCTCGTTTAATGTCTCCTAGCCTTTTTAAAATTGTATTTAGGGACTTTTGGTCCAGTAAGTTTTACAGTGAGTCTTTCAGTAATTCCGAAATCATTTCACCGGCAGCACACGTTTTATTGTCCCTAAATCTATTTATATCACTTAACATCTGCATGATTTCGGTGCTTCATGACAATATTGATATACAGCAACTTGTTTTTAGGTTATTTCTGCTGTTCTCTTTGTTTTTTTTAATTCAACAGCTCAATTTTAGATTGAGCTCTTTTTTTCTTCAAAACTCGGACTTGAGAAGAAACATGTCTGTAATAACACATCAAATATGGAATTTTTTAGGATTAATTGTTCTTCTTTTGGCAATATTTATTTTGTTGAATGAACAACATACTCAAACCTATACATTTATAGTTTACTTGACATTATTTTTACTCCCTTTTGCACGGATTGTAAAGGGCTTAATATATGCAAAATCAAATAATTACGGTTGGTTATATATAATTTTGTATCTTTGCACCCTCGAAATACTTCCTCTAGTTGTTTTAGGGAAAGTTTTTAGAGAATTATTTTAATGAATTACCGATTTTAATAAAATAGTTTTGGCGATAAAAACAATACTTGTCTCTCAACCTAAACCTCAAAGCAACCGCTCACCTTATTTTGACCTAGCGGAAAGACAAAATCTTAAAATAGACTTTGTTCCGTTTATAAAAGTTGAAGGGGTTAGCCCGAAAGAATTTAGAGATCAAAGGGTGAACCTTGGTGATTTTACCGGAGTTCTCCTTACTTCAAAAGTAGCAGCAGATCATTTTTTTAGAATGGCAGAGGCTACGCGATTTGAGGTGCCGGATTCAATGAAATATTTTTGTATTTCTGAGGCTGTTGCTCTTTACCTCCAGAAGTTTGTGGCATACAGAAAAAGAAAAATCTTTTTTGGTAATCAAAACATTCATGATTTAGTAGACATACTTAAAAAGCACAAGGCTGAAAATATTTTATTGCCTTGTACAGATATCTTACGAGACGTGATTCCGAACACTTTACAAGAGAATAATGTTCAGTTTACGAAATCAGTTTTGTACCGTACCGTTGCAGCAGACCTATCCGATTTGGAAGATGTTTTTTATGATGTTTTGGTTTTCTTTAGTCCTGGAGGGATAGAATCACTGATTAAAAACTTCCCAGACTTTAAGCAAAACAATACTCTCATTGCAACTTTTGGAGCAACAACAGCAACTGCGGCTATTAAAAACGGATTAAAGCCCAACATTAGGGCTCCTCATCCCAAAGCCCCCTCTATGGTCGGTGCAATAGAGCTTTTCATTAAGGATTCTATTAAGAAAGCGAATTCATAATCTGTTTTATTACGGTCGTTACTCCATCTACCGCTTTTTCGTTTATTAGAGTAAATCCTGACGGAATGTTGATTTCTAAGGCCTTTGGATCTACGATCCATTTTTTGGCATTTTGAGAACAACACATTATCAGGTTTGCTGCAGGATATACGTTGAGTGATGACCCGATTACAACAAAATGAGTCGCCTTATTCACAAGACTTATTGCTTTTTCCATCAAGGGCACGTCTTCTCCAAACCATACCACGTGTGGCCTTAATCTATAACCATCAGGACACAGGTCTATAGCTTTAAGCTCGTGACCATTGATGCGATAGTGTGTTTTTTCTTGATTTGGGCCTGAAGATTTGGCATATCGAATATTTCCATGAAGGTGTAAAACCCGACTAGACCCCGCTCTTTCATGAAGGTCGTCAATATTTTGTGTAATTACCTGGACATTCGCTTTTTTTTGTAAATAAGCTATGGCAAAATGTGCAGCGTTGGGCTCTGCTTGTATTATCTGTTTACGCCGATGATTGTAAAATTCACTAACCAAGTCCGGGTTTTTTTTCCACGCTTGTGGAGTTGCAACATCATGTATGTTGTGGTTTTCCCATAAACCGTTTGAATCTCGGAATGTTTGAATCCCACTTTCAGCACTCATACCAGCTCCTGAGAAGACGATGATACTCTGTTTCATAAAATTAAATTATCATTTCGTAAAGTCATTTATATGTTATAAATTTACAAGACTAAAAAAAAAACAAATAATGAAAAAAATTCTACTTTCAGCAATTCTTTGTTCGTCTTTATTTGCGAGCAAGTCTATTGCCCAACTTCCAGACGGAAGTATCGCCCCCGATTTCACAACGACTGACGTTAACGGGAACACTCACAATTTATATGATTATCTAGACCAGGGTTACACTGTGGTTATGGATATTAGTGCTACTTGGTGTGGCCCATGTTGGAACTACCATGTAGGAGGAGCCCTTGAAGATCTTTGGGCAAATCATGGTCCTGCAGGAGAACCTGGGGTTTCCGCAAACACCACCGATGATGTTGTTGTTTTATGGTTTGAAGGAGATGCGGGTACTGCATTAAGCGAACTCACCAACAGCAGCCTAGGAAACTGGTTAGAGCCAAATGGTCAAACAGTTGATTTTCCAATGTGTAACGACGACAATATAGCTCAGTTGTATCAATTGCCTTATTGGCCAATAATTTATACAATATGTCCTAACAGAATCTTAAAAGAGTCTGGTCAGTTGTCTGCAAACGCTCATTATTCTGGAACCGCAAATTGCGAATCAGCAAGTGGTGCGAATAACGGATCTTTATTGGGTTACACTGGTGAAACCATTACATGTGGAGAACCTGTAGCAATGAGTGTAGATCTTCAAAACATGGGTACGGAAGCATTAACTTCTGCAACAATTGAAGTTATGGACGGTGGAACATCAGTTTTATCGTACACTTGGTCTGGTAATCTTGCAACTTATGAAATGGAAAGTGTTTCTATAGGAACAGTATCGCCAACGTCAACTACAACATATTCAATAGAATTATCTGCTGATGACAATGCTTCAGATAATACTGTATCAGCAACGATTAGCACAGCCCAAGAAACGGCAGTAACAATGACGGTTGAAGTTTTGACAGACACATATGCTGATGAAATTTGGATGGAATTAACCAATTCAAACGGTGCAGTTGTATGGTCCGAAGGAAACGAAAACGTACAAGGAAACTATGGAACGGGTCAATTCCCTCCTCCTGCAGATCCAACAAGTCCTCTAGCCAACTCTACGAGCTATAGCTGGCCAGTTGATTTACCTGCGGTCGATTGTTATACATTTACTATCTATGACTACTATGGAGACGGTCTTCAAGAAGGTGGCGGCGGAAGCTGGTCTGTTAAGGACAACAACGGAAATGTTATTCTTTCTGAGTCTGCAGTAAATTACGGAGCTATGGATGCAGGATTGGTTAAAAACACAGTAGCATCTCTTGATGAAATGATTGCTCAAAATGTTCAGGTTTATCCTAATCCAGCAACTGATGTTGTAAATATTTCTTTCGAGAACACAAATGACACATACGTTTCAATCATGGATCTTCAAGGAAGAGTTTTGGGAACTCAAGTTGCTTCAGGAGCAAATGGAACTCAAGTTATATCTTTCTCAACTGAAAGTTTTGCAAAAGGAACTTATGTTGTTTCTGTTAAAGCAAACGGTTTAACTTCAAATTCAAATGTTGTGATTAAATAATCAAATACATTTTTAATATTAAAGGGCGCTACGGCGCCCTTTTTTTATGGCATACAAATTTAACATAGAGGCATTTTACATGTTTAAAAATGAAATATTGTTTTTTTACTTGAGTTATTTGTTAATTCTTAGAATTTAATTTTCCCTTATTTAGTCCAAATAATTTTCGCTTCATTACTGCGAATTTCATATGATTATAGTTTGCTTAAATACTATTATTTTTGTGTAAATGAACATTTTATTTCACTTAGGCCATCCTGCTCACTTTCATTTGTTCAAGAATGTAATTAAACAACTTCATGAGAATGGTCATGAAACAACGATTGTCATAAAGAAAAAAGACGTTTTGGAGGACCTTCTAATACATTCGGGTTTTTCTTATGTAAATATTCTACCTTTTGGAAGAAAGGACAATAGACTTAGTATAGCCGTTGGACAATTAAAACAAAATTATCAGCTGTTTAAGATCTGTCGTAAAAAAAAACCTAATGTCCTTGTGGGAACATCCGTTGCGATTTCTCATGTTGGAAAATTATTAGGGATACCATCTATTAACCTAAATGAAGATGATGCAGAGGCCGTTCCCTTATACGCTAAGCTTGCTTACCCTTGGGCAACAAAGATCATTTCTCCAAATGTCTGCTCAGTGGGGAAATGGCATTCTAAAAAAGTAGGATATGAGGGTTATCATGAGTTGGCTTACCTTCACCCAGACAATTTTTTGCCCAATAATGAAATTGCGTACAAGTACATTAAAGCAGGTCGCCCCCTCACTTTAATTCGTTTTGCAAAGCTTGGAGCGCATCATGATACTGGAGCAAGAGGAATCTCCGATGAGTTGGCCCTGATTATTATAGACTATCTTAAAGAAAAATCTGATGTTATTATTAGTTCGGAAAGAAAACTAGGGCGAGAACTAGAGCCATTTCGCAGAAATGTTGCCCCTCAGGAAATGCATCATTTAATGGCGAAAACAAGTCTTTTTATTGGAGACAGTCAAACCATGGCGGCTGAGTCAGGCGTATTAGGAGTGCCATTTATCCGTGTAAACGACTTTGTCGGAAAAATAGGTTATTTAAACGAGCTAGAAGAAAAATACAAGTTGGGTGTGGGCATAAGACCGTCCGATCAAAAACGTTTGATTGAGGAAATTTTGAAAATCGATTTTTCTAATGAAAATCAAAAAAAACAGCTAAAGAAAAAACAACAAATGCTCAAAGAAAAAATAAACCTTTCGGATTTCATTTATAACTATTTAATAAATAAGGAGTATCTCAAAGGATAGATATTTATTCTCTATTAATTGGTTTCATTTTATTAAATAACTCAATCCGAGTGCTTGTACGACAAGTCTTTAAATATAAAACCAGGACGATTTTAAATTTCTTTCACAAAATCAAAAAACACATTTTTGTGTTGCTCCAAATCCATAGATGGAGACAAGGCGACACGCGCAATATAATCCTTATCCCCCTCTTTTGTTGTTCCCTGAGTTGATGTAGCAGGAATGGTCCAATAACAGCCTTTTAACTGCCCATAACTCACACAATATTTACTTTCATTGGGGATTTTATTGATCATTAGATCAATGAGCTTTAGATTCAATGAGCGTTTGTAGGCTTCTCGCTCATCATCTGTGTCACCTTTGGTCGGCAGGTCTAATGAGAAAACAGAAGGGGTAAACCCTTGGTCGGCCAATGATTCAGAAACAAAATTAATTTTAGCATCAGGCAAGGTTTTTTTGATGAAATTGACAAATTCTCGAGTGTTCGTATAGGCATCGCTAATTCGTTTATTCATCGAAGGCAATTGTTTAGCCAATATTTCATATTGAAGAGCCGTTGCTTCGTTATCACAAATTTGAAGGTGATTTTCTATTTTTTCCATTAAAGGACTTGCATTAACATTTGCAACACAGTATCCCGCAGTACACTTGCCACCACTTGGAAATTTAGACCCGCTTGCATACGAGATGGCACGAACGCTTGAAAGGACAGCTCCTTCTCCCAAAAAATTAATGTTTGGGCAGAAGGTTTGATCCAGAATAAAGACAGGAGAAATAGAGTTGTTTCCACTTTTCGTTACTCTTTTTTTGCCTAATGCTTTTTTTAGCATGATCAAATCAGGAACCTCTACCCTAGGATTTGTAGGTATCTCAGCTATAATATATGGAATAGCATCTTGAGTTGCAATATCTTGAAGAACGGTATCAACACTTTGTACCATATCATTCCCATCATCTACGGGTAAATCAAGCACCTCAACGCCCGATATCGAACTTGCCACTCGTCGCGCTTGATCATTAGTTCCTCCGTAACAATTTGGTGGTACAATAATTTTAATGGCTTTTCTAGGATGTTTTTCAATGGCATCATGAATAAGCCCCATTAATATGGCATATTGCATCGAGAGGCCACTGGAGGCCACGATGGGGGGACAAGTTGTTGATGTAACCTCTTGAATTGAATTCAAAACGGATGCTCTATTTTCTTTCTTTTTTGAAGCTGTTTCTTTTGGTTCTTGTTCTCCACAAACCCTTTGTAACGCAATAAGGGCATTTGCCGGAGTCATTGCGATGGTTTCTCTTCTTCGAACGTGTTGTATTTCTGATATATATTCTTCGTTTAGATGATTATTAACCATTATGATGCTTCCTAAAGATTCATCAACATGAATTAAAAAATCAATACTTTCATTAAGCGCAGTAAAGGGAATCTGCTCATTTTGAGAGATGTAAACAGAGCTGTCTAAGTTTTTCGAAACATCAGTTGAGGCGGAAACCTTATTTAATTCAAAATCATAACCGTAAATGGTTTTGAGTGACTCAAGATCTAATGCATCAGGAAGTTTTCCGGAATAGTTGATTTGTGTTGACTTTCCCAAAAGGGTGTTTTTTCTAAGAACGGCTAAGAGAGGCATTGTTTTCGATGAAAAACAGATGACATTATTCGAATTCAGATTCATTTTTTTCCCAACATACCATTCGAGTATACAAGACAATGGATGCCCCAAACGGATGTAATCAAATGCGGTAGGAAGCGTTCCCAATGAATCGGTATCGAGCAAGCCCTTTTGAAACAAAGATTCAAACTGCATTAAGAACTGATTTTTAGCTTGTGATTCGTCATAAATATCTAATCGATGTGTCGTTAAGTTAATCCAATCTTTTGGCACGTTTTTTAGAGCATCCTTAAGATAATTGAGTGTTTTACCGTCTTCCATTTTTTTTCACCTGTATATGCCGGCAAGATACATTTTTTAGAATTTTTAGAAAAGCATTATATGATGTTTTGCTCTTTTATATCTTTCACAAAAATTAAAGAGTGTTTTCCTATATTGTTCCCGAATTCAAATGACAAGCAAAAATGAAGATCAAATTATTTACGCTAATTAATGCCTTGATCATAACGATAAGTGCTTGCAGTCAGAATAATGGTATTGGAAAAGCACCCGATCATTCTGGTTTGGGTCAAGGTTACGAATTTGAAAATAATGGAAAGCATACTGCTGAAATAAAAATGAAGACTGTCTTTGAAAAAGACTCTTCATTGAAAAAAGTTTGCATTTCAAATAGAGACGGACTAGGCAATGCTTTTGTTTCTAATATGAATTATTTAAACCGAAAAGGTTCTGCATCGGCATCTCCTTTAAGCCACCCAAAGTATAATTACGAAAGTCTAAGAAAAGTAAATCAGTTTCTGAAGGAAACAAACAGTGACTCGGTCGATTTATCGAACCTTGAGCTTCAAAAAATCTGGGGGGAAGACTCCTCGGGGAATGTCCTCTTTACAAGCTATTACATTCCCATTATTGAGGTGAATTCAACCCAAGACAGCGTCTACAAATACCCTATTTATAAAAAACCGAGCTCTGGTTATTTACAAAAGCTATCAAGGAATCAAATTGATGTAAAGCAAATGCTTAAGAACAAGAATTTAGAAATAGGGTACGCAAAAAATTATTGGGATGTGTATTCAATGCAAATACAGGGTTCTGGCTACGTTGAATTCAAAGATGGAACAAGGAAATTATGTGCATATGGAGGGAATAACAGCAAAGCCTATTTTAGTGTTGGTAAGCACCTTACGTCTATGGGTTATATTTCAAAAGAAGAAATTTCGATGCAGTCTATTCGGGATTGGTTGAACGCAAACCCCGATAGTCTTCACATTTTAATGAAAAATGAATCATATGTGTTTTTTAATGAGACAAAAAAACCACCGTCAGGAGCGGCCAATGTTCCATTGGTTGATTTTGTTTCTGTTGCATGTGATTTTAATTATTTACCAAAAGGAGCTCTTCTTCTTGGAGAAATTCCTGTTTTAGATGGAGGGGGAAAGCTTCTAAAACACGAATTTAGAATACTCATGGTTCACGATACCGGTGGGGCCATCAAAGGACCAGGTCATGTGGACTTATATGCGGGAGTTGGGCCGCATGCGGGAAAATATGCGGGAAAAATGAAGCATTATGGGAGATTATGGCTGATCCTACCTTAATGAATTAAAAAGCAAACAGTGTTTTTTCAATCTAGTGTTTCGATTTTTTCTTTATAGCTTTTTTTAAGGTTTTTAATGAATGATTCTTTATCGTTATTTATTACTTCGATTTGCCCATTTTCAGCTTCTTGAGAAGAAGGTTTATTTATGTTGGCATCTCCCCAAATAGCCAATTCAACGATGATTGGGATTAAGCTTAATCCTTTTTCTGTTAATAGATAAATATTTGTTTTTTTGTTGTTGAGCGGTTTTGTTTTTGTGATAAAACCATTTTCTTCCAGACTTTTTAGTCTCGAGGATAAAACATTTGTAGCAATATTCTCGCTGGCTTCAGAAAGATCTTTAAAGGTTTTTTGATTGTATAAAAGCATGTTTTTTACCACCACCAAAGACCATTTATCACCCATCAGATCTATCGCTGAGGTTATGGGGCAATTACATCGAAACTCGGCACTCATACTTCTAAAGATAAAGAATTCTTAAACATCTTGCTTTATTGATTTGTCTTTATTCAAACTAAATTAGTAGTTTTGCTTGCAAAACAAAAGTAAAAATTATTTTGAGTATGAAAAAAGTATTGTTAACAGGCATTTCGGGTTACATTGGGCAACATTGTGCTTTAGAGCTCTTAAAGCATGGTTATTCAGTTAGAGGGTCTCTAAGAAATTTGTCAAAAAAAGATTCCATTATCAGTGATTTAAGTAACGAATTGGATTTAAAGGGAAATCTTGAATTTTGTCAACTTGATTTATTGAAAGATGATGGGTGGGACGATGCTATGGAGGGTTGTGATTATGTTCTTCATGTGGCTTCCCCATTTATAAATAAGGAGCCGAAAGATGAAAATGTTTACATCAGGCCAGCCGTTGAAGGAACGCAACGTGCATTAAAATCTGCAAAAAAAGCAGGCATCAAGAGAATGGTTCTAACTTCTTCGATGGTGTCAATGTTAGGTGATGCAAACCAGTCTATTCAGATGAATCAATCGACCTGGACCAATACTGAAGCCAAGAATGTTTCTGCCTATGCAAAGAGCAAGACCCTAGCGGAACAAAGTGCATGGAAATTTATTAAAGAGCAGGATAAATCCAACCCATTGGAATTGGTTGTTGTGAATCCGGGGCCTGTTTTTGGACCAACACTTTCTGGAGACTTAACCGGAGCATCTATGGGGATGTATAGAGATTTAATTTCAGGCAAAATGCCAATGCTTCCGCAAGCGGCTATTAATATGTCCGACGTTAGGGACATCGCAAAGATTCATGTATTGGCACTTGAAAATAAAGCTGCTAATGGCCAAAGATATATTGTTGCTACAGAAAAGGCTTATTCATTTCAAGAGATGGCACAAATCATGAAAAATAATGGATACGATAAGGTAAGTACGAAACTCGCTCCAAATTTTTTATTGAAGTTTATGGCCAATTTTAATCGAGATCTAAAAAGTATGCTTGGATTCATTGGAAACACCTATACTGGAGACGTTGGTCCAACAATGAAGACTTTTGATTGGAAACCATATGAATTTGAAAGTACAGTTTTAGATACAGCGAAGTCTGTGCAAGAGGCAATGAAGAAATAGTAAAAGAACCAATAATAAAAACGGTCGGTCTATTTTTTTAGCCTGACCGTTTGTTGTTGATAAAATAGGTTTTCTGGGTCATAAGCTTTTTTTATCTCCTGGAGCCTTTCGTAGCTATCTCCAAAATAAGCCCTTTCCCAATCCTTAAAACCCAAACTTGGGTAATTCCTGTATTGCTTACGTATGCCGTTTTCGTAGAGTATGTTTTGAATTTCATCAAAGGACTTGAGCAGTGCGGAGGGGTCCTTTTTCTCATCCCAATAATATTGTAATTCTGATAAATAAGGAGATGATCTATGCGGATAGCAAGACTCGTTCTCAAATTCGGGGTTATTTATATTTCCCCCCAGCGTATTGATCTGATAAATGAGCCCTCTTTTTCTAAAAACAATATCCAATACCTGATCTATGCTTGAGGCAATAGTCTCATAGTTTTCATAATACCCGGCAGAAGCATTTTTAAAGTAGATGGGATATTCTATACCGTAATAGTTTCGTAGGGATTCGGCGAGGTTCTTTGGTGTACCTATGGACACATCATCACAGATTTCAGAAAAGGCTTTAATCATGTTATCAAGAGCCTCATTCTTGGGACCGTAATTGGTAATAAGTAGCACCAATGTTTTGTAATTTAAAACGAATGCCGCAAAACAAGATTCGGGCAGCTCTTTGGTATATTTGAAATAGGTTTTCATCAATTCTTTTGCTCTAGGCTTGTCCAGTTTATATGCCTTAAATCGATGACGGGTAAAGGATTCGGGAGCAGGATGAGTCTTAAAAGTAAATTCAGTAACAACACCAAAGTTTCCGTTGCCACCTCCCTTAAGTGCCCACATCAATTCTTCTCCTCGTTTTACTTGATGAATTTCCCCTGTTGCATCTACAAATGTTACTTCTTTCACGGCGTCACAAGTCAGTCCATATTTACGTGCAAAAAATCCATAGCCTCCCCCAAGGGTAATGCCTCCAACGCCAACACCCCCACATGATCCCGTAGGAATAATTCGATTGTTAGGCAGCAAAGCATCATACATTTCCCGGAGGGTGCATGAAGGCTGAATGGATACCGCAGTTTGATCAACCCACTTTACCTCATTCATGAGAGAAAGGTTTATTTGTAGCCCATCGTCTATTGAAGAGAAATTTTCAAAGCTATGACCCCCACTTTTAACGGCAACCTTTACTCCTTCTTTTCGAGCAAACATAATGGCCTCAGAAACCCCTTGTGTATTCAGGCATAGGGCAATCAATGCAGGAGCTTTTCCTGCTGCAAGATTAAAGCCTTGGTTGAGTTCATCAAATGGTTCGTCTGATTTTTTGAGGTAGGTAACATTATTAGACTTTATTGCTTCTTCTATTTCTGAAACAGGGTCTTTTTCTTTATTTTTTTTTGAAGCGGCTTGTTTTTTCTGTTCATCAGATGCGCAAGCGGGAAGGTATAGACTCAATCCTGCTACTGCCAATAGCTTTACAAAATCTCTTCTTTTATTTATTTGGGTCATGGTGTGATAAAGGTCCCTTTTTTAATTAAGAATGGAGTGTCTTAAAATACTCTTTTACTTCAGTGATATGTTGTTGCTTGTCCTCAGTACTCAACCAGCTTGCTTCAAAGGCATTAATGGCCAGCTGCATCAAATGGTCTTTGTTTAAACCCAATGCTTTGGCTGTTTCCAAATAATTTGCATTCATATAGCCTCCAAAATAGGCCGGGTCGTCGGAGTGAATCGTAGCCAAAAGTCCCTTCTCTAGCATTTTTAGAACGGGGTGCTCTTCCATTTTTTGAATGACCTTGAGCTCTACATTACTCAATGGACACAAGGTCAAGCCCATTTTTTTTTCTATGAGCACCTGCACCAATTTTTCATCATCTAGACAACGGTTCCCGTGATCAATTCTATCTACGTTTAGAAGGTTAATCGCTTCCCAGATATATTCCACAGGGCCCTCTTCCCCAGCATGAGCGACCAATTTGTATCCTTGCTCGGCAGAGGCTTTAAAGACGTTTTCAAACTTGTTTGGGGGGTTTCCTAGCTCAGAAGAATCCAATCCCACGCCGTCAATCCAATCCTTATAAGGAATTGAAGACTCAAGCGTTTTAAAAGCCTCCGCTTCACTCAAATGTCTCAAGTAAGACATAATCAGTTTGTAAGATATATTAAATTCAGACTTGGCTTTTTCAAGGGCTCGGTATATGCCTTTAATGACCACATCAAAAGGAACGCCTCGATCCGTATGTGTTTGAGGATCAAAAAACACCTCTACATGAACGACATTTTCACTGTTCACCTTTGTGAGGTAAGCCCACGTTAGGTCATAAAAATCTTGCTCGTTAATCAGCACCTGAGCACCAATGTAATAGATGTCTAAAAATTCTTGAAGATTATTAAACTTATACGCCTTTTTCAAGGACTCGACGGAGTCGTAAGCCAAAGAGATATTGTTCCTTTTGGCGATTTGGAACATTAGTTCTGGCTCAAAGCTACCTTCAATGTGCAGATGAAGCTCCGCTTTTGGGATGCCCTGAATGATGTTTTTTAGATTTGTTTTTTCCATTGTTAAGCCCTTAATAGATATGGATTCACAAGAGGAACCACTCTAGGTAAAATTTCATTTTTGATCCATCAGCCTATGAATTAACTGCAAATGGTTTTCTGATTGACAACAAGCAAAGAACCAAGTTGCAACTTGTATGACCTTAAGTTACATTTCCAAAATGCGATGATAAAGACTAATTGCATTTATTTTGGGCAGAACGCAAGCCTTCAAGCCCAACCTTGTCAATAATTACTGATTGTAATTGACTACATTGTTTATTCCCTTTTTGATATTTGTCTCTTTCTTCTTTTGAGGCAGTTGAAAAATCAGGCATGGGCATGTTTTTGGGAAGGCAATCACAGATGGTTAAACCCATTTCTGTTTCAATTTTTGATATAGCTGAATTGTCGTCACCATTACTGTCTGCCACTGATTCAGAAGAAGCATCTCCACAAGAAGCAAACAAAGCCGTAGCGAAAACCAATGCAAATAATTTTTTCATGTTAGTTGTTTTTAAGTTAGAACACTAAGGTAGTTCATTTAATTCAACATTATCGCATGGCACACTCCATCTGTCTAATTGATTTTGTTGAATTTCCGGCAATTGCTTTGTCAGCTAATAACAAAACCGGTCGCTTCAAAAAGGTATAATCACTCAAGAGTAATTTTTTATAATCTGAATCTTCGAAAGAAGAAGAATCAATAGACCTGAATTTGACCGCACGTTTATTGAAGAGCTCTTCGTAAGACGAAAAATGAGCTTTTATTTGCTCCAATTCTGAGGGAGTTATTGGATTAGACTTTATTTCACGTAGAACAACCTCATCAGGCAAATTCAACTCCTTGAGAATGCGCCGACAGGAGTCACAGGTTTTTAAATAAAAGAAAGTGGCTTTTAGCAAAACTCAGCGTAGGCAGCTTTCAAATTGTTTGATATCATTTCGGCTGTGCCTCCTTCGATATGATGACGTTCTAAAAAGTGAACAAGCTTGCCATCCTTGAACAATGCTACTGAAGGCGATGAGGGAGGATAAGGTAAAAAGTACTTTCTAGCCTGAGCAACCGCATCGGTATCTACTCCCGCAAAAACAGTCGTCAAAGCATCGGGGCTTTTATCTCCTTCTACCGAAAGCTTTACGCCTGGTCGCATATTTCCAGCGGCACAACCGCATACAGAATTGACAACGACAAGCAATGTTCCTGAGGTATTTTGTATTGAAGAATCAACGTCTTCAGTTGAGGTAAGTTCTTTAAAGCCAACAGACGTTAAGTCTTCTTTCATTGGCTGTACTAATTCTGGTGGGTACATATTAAATGTTTTTAAGTGGTACAAAGTTATGAATTACCTTCAAAAAAGGCTTTTAATTAACAGATACTTTTTTAGGAAACACGAACAGAAACAATCATTTCGAAAGTCGCTACTGCTTCTCCTTGATCGTTCTTGGCTTCTACCATAATACTGTCGTTTATTCTAGAACCTTCTTTTAGGCTTTTTTCCATGGCTTTTTGAATTTTTTGGCCCTCATTGCTTTCAAAAACGATATCACTCTCAGCTCTTTTAAGAAATTGAGCGTTCATTCCTTTAAATGCAAATGAGACCTTACGGTCCATTTTTTTTGAAAAATAAAAAACTTGAATCCCTCCAGCAATATCTGCGCCTACGGAAAGGGCTCCAAAATACATCGAGTTGAGATGGTTTTTAGTTCGTCTTCGGAGCTTGATTTTAACCCGAACAGAATTGTCATCAATGGCCAACAGTTTGGGGTTAGTAAATCGGATCATCGGGATTTTAACAAACCCCAACAGAAAGAGCAACCATCGCATTTTTTTTATTGAAACGTCCATATCAATTCCCTATTAATTTTTTAATTTCATTTAGCTTTAAAAGAGCATCAACAGGAGTCAACGAATTGATGTCTACATTTTTTAGCTCCTCGTGTATTTGTTCTAATACAGGGTCATTCAATTGAAAAAAGCTAAGCTGCATTGAGTCATTTAAACTTGTTTTAATGTCTTCTTTATTTTTCTTTCCTCCAACAGATGAGTGCATGGCTTCAAGGTCGTTGAGTATTTGCTCAGACCTCTTGACCACCTGAGAAGGCATTCCTGCCATTTTTGCGACATGAATTCCAAAGGAATGTTCGCTACCTCCTTCGACCAATTTTCTTATGAAAAGAATCTTTTTACCTACCTCCTTCACTGAAACATTAAAGTTTTTAATCCGGTCAAACTTGTGGGTCATCTCGTTTAACTCATGATAATGCGTAGCAAAGAGGGTTTTACATTTTGCTTTTTTGTTCTCATGCAGGTATTCGGCAATGGCCCAAGCAATAGAAATACCATCATAGGTACTTGTACCTCGACCAATTTCGTCCAAAAGGATCAAGCTTCGAGGAGAAATGTTGTTGAGAATACTTGCCGTTTCATTCATCTCAACCATAAAGGTGGATTCCCCCGATGATATATTATCAGAAGCCCCAACACGAGTAAAGACCTTGTCAACCAACCCAAGCTGTGCCTTTTCTGCGGGCACAAAACAACCCATTTGCCCCATAATAACGATGAGGGCAGTTTGTCTGATTAAGGCACTTTTACCACTCATATTGGGACCGGTAATCATCATGATCTGTTGTTTCTCCTGATTCAGATGAATGTCATTGGAAATATATTTTTCTCCGATTTCCAAGGATTGCTCAATCACTGGATGCCTTCCGTTTTTAACATCTAAAGACAAGCCATCATTGATTTCGGGTCTACAGTAGTTATACTTCTTAGCAATTACGGAGAAAGAGAACAAGCAATCCAAGCGACCCAAAATTTGTGCATTGACCTGGATGGGTGTAATATAGTTGGCCATTTCCAATACCAATTCCTGAAACAAGCGAGTTTCAAGGGCCATTATTTTTTCTTCGGCACCAAGTATTTTTTGTTCATAAACCTTTAGCTCCTCTGTAATGTACCTTTCAGCATTTACCAGGGTTTGCTTTCTGATCCACTCTTGAGGAACTTTGTCTTTGTGCGAATTTCTAACCTCAATATAGTATCCAAAGACATTATTGAATGCAATTTTAAGACTTGGAATTTGGGTGCGTTCTGATTCTCTTTTTTGAAGCTCAGCAAGGAAATCCTTTCCATGATATGCAATCTCTCGAAGTTCATCCAGCTCCTTATTCCATCCAGATTTTATGACCTCTCCTTTTCCGATTTGAGCAGCCGGCTCCTCAGTTAATGATTTATCGATAAGTTCAATTAAGGTTGGGCAGGGGTCCAATTTATCAAAAAGGGATTTTAAGCTTTCTGGTTTGTTATTGGAATTTAAAAGCGTTTTTAAGGGTTCAATTTCTAGTAATGTTTTTTTCAGGTGAGCAACCTCTTTGGGGTTAACGCGCCCCACCGCTACTTTGGAAATCAAACGCTCTAAGTCCCCAATATTTTTTAACCTTTGCGAAAGCTCAAAACCTAGCTTTTCATTTGACTTAAAAAAGTCAACAACCATTAATCGATCCTCTATAGGTTTTTTATTTTTAAGCGGAAGCATAATCCATCGCCTTAGCATACGGCTGCCCATAGCAGTTTGCGTTTCGTCTAATATATCCGAAAGTGTTCTTGCATTTTCATGAGGAGATGAAACGAGCTCAAGGTTTTTAATCGTGAATCGGTCGAGCCAAACGTATTTATCTTCTTCAATTCGCGAAATACCCGTGATGTGGTCTAGTTTTTTGTGTTCACTTTCTCCTAAATAATGGAAAACAGCACCCGCTGCAATTATAGCTTCATTAAGGGCATCAATACCAAAGCCTTTCAACGATTTGGTGCCAAAATGTTTATTCAATATTTCTTCAGCAAAATCAGGGGTGAAAACCCAATCATCCAACCGAAAGGTATAGTGTGATGTGCCGAAATGGCCTTCAAACACCTTGCCCTTGTTTTTCTGAAATAAGATCTCACTTGGATTAAAATTTGATATAAGCTTGTTCAAATACTCCTTATCCCCTTGTGCAACCAAAAGCTCTCCCGTAGAAACATCAAGTAAGGCAATTCCATGCTCTTTTGTGCCAAGTTGGACCGCGCATAAAAAATTATTTTCCTTTTGGTTGAGCACCTCATCATTAAATGAAACACCTGGCGTGACCAATTCTGTCACTCCTCTTTTGACAATTTTTTTGGTCATTTTAGGGTCTTCAAGCTGATCGCAAATGGCCACCCTTTCCCCCGCACGTACGAGTTTTGGCAGGTAGGTATTAATTGAATGGTGGGGAAACCCCGCAAGCTCAATATGAGCTGCAGCACCATTTTTTCTTTTGGTTAAAATAATACCAAGAATGTTTGAGGCTTTTATCGCATCCTGCCCGAAGGTTTCATAAAAATCACCCACACGAAAAAGCAACATGGCCTTTGGGTGCTTCGCCTTGATTTGATTATATTGCCTCATCAAAGGAGTTTCAGTCGCTCCTTTTGCTTTAGTGGTTTTCGCCAAGTGAAATGATTTTACAAATATTTTAGGTAAAGTTAATCGCATCACCGTGGAAATCAAAGCATAGGAAAAAGATATTTTAAAAGAATGAATAAAAAGTTAAAGCTTTGGGAGTTGAATCGAAAAACCGAAGCGGAATTTCGTAAACAAAAGAAGTTTCCTATTGTGGTTGTTTTGGATGATATTCGGTCACTCAACAATATCGGATCCTTTTTCAGAACTGCAGATGCTTTTAACATTGAAAAGATAATCCTGTGCGGGATTACGGCATCTCCACCCCACAAAGACATACATAAAACAGCATTAGGGTCAACGGAAACTGTTCGGTGGGAATACCAAGAAGACAAGTTGTTGTGTCTTAAAGATTTAAAAAACAAGGGTTACGAGCTTTGTGTTCTTGAACAAACAGAACAAACGACATTGCTTCAAGAGGTTTCAACACTACCGAATCGCCCGACCGCTTTGATATTTGGAAATGAGGTAAACGGAGTGGCTCAGGAGCTTGTGGATTTCTCCGACAGAATTATTGAGATTCCTCAATTTGGGACAAAACACAGTTTAAATGTCAGTGTTTGTGCTGGAATTGTGATGTGGGAGTTTTGTAAAAAGTATATTGCATGAAGGGGATATTGCTTTTATTTTTCATGCTGCCATTTCTTTTTCTAGGGCAAAATAAAAACATTACGCTCCTTGACCATTGGTCTGACACGACCATGATCACCAATTCGAGTTTGGTTCGATATAGCGGGTGCTACTCATTTTCTAAAGCGGGACATGATTATGCGGTTATTGGCACAACAGAGGGGTTTCACCTTTTTGAAATTACAACAGACAGCAAACTTAGGCTTATTGATAGTATTCAGGCTAGGTATGTTTCATCACAAGCCATCACAAGAGAGTATGCACATTATGGAAATTTTTTGTATGCGATTGGAGACGAAGGAGACGCCTCGCTTCAGATTATTGACCTGACAAACCTGCCTAACACGATTTCTTTGGTTGCCGAAATTCAAGACGAAAGAGTTGGAAAGGCTCACAACATTCACATAGACACGGCTCGTGCGTTGATGTATTTGTGTTTGGTAACCCCTATTGTAAATGGGTCAGCGACTTCAATGACACCTATTCGGGTTTATTCTCTTGAAAATCCCGTTTCTCCACAAATTATTTACAGTGGCATTGACGATCTTGATGAGGTTCATGACATAGAAGTAAGGGGAGAAGTAGCGATTCTCAACTGCGGTTTTCAGGGCATTAGGGTTTACGATTTTACAGACCCAATATCTCCAATTTATTTGAGCAATTTGGAGTTTTATCAAGAACAAGGATACAATCACCAAGGGAGCCTAAGTGAAGATGGAAAAACATATGTGTTTGCGGACGAAACTCCAGGAACCAAAATAAAGAGGTGTTCGGTTTCTGAGGATTATATGCTACAAGTCCAACAGTTGTTTGGTGTAGAAAACATTCCTTACGATAAAACGGCTCATAATATAGAGGTAATTGGTAGCTTGGCTTATGTCGCATATTACAATGACGGATTAAAGATTTACGACCTGAGAACCAATCCTCCAAATGAAATTGCCTCATATGATACCCATATGGATCTTCCTGGAAATGGGTTTTCAATGTGGGGTGCGTGGGGCATAGAAGCAGGGGTTTCCCATAACAGGGTTCTGGTTTCTGATCGCATTTCTGGCTTGTATTTATTTGACTTTGATCGCGACTTTTTTGAGCAATCCCAATCACCATCATCTTTGAATTGCTACCCTAACCCCTTCAGTTCAGGAGGAACACTCTCTATTCGAACAGCGAATGATGACATCAGTTCATTTGCCATTACTCTCAAGGATCAAAAGGGAAAAGAATTATTAAAGAAAGAAATTTTCGATAATAGCTTTACAACAATCGATCTGAATATCGCTCAGGGAACCTATTTTCTTATCATTGAATTTCCTGAAGAATTGTTCCTCCACAGGGAAACGATAAAAGTCGTAGTGAAGTAATTAACTTGTCGAGCAGTCCCTTTATTTTTATTTGTTCTTAGTTCGAAAACATCAACAATTCGAGTCCTTGAGTGTTCTATGAGTAACACCTTTGCAAAATGAAAGCCGCTCAAACAATATATGATGTCATTTTTTCAGGGTTTGGAGCAAGTTC
>CALKHF010000021.1 GCA_938092255.1 uncultured Flavobacteriales bacterium
TTTTGGTGTCTAACAGTATTCTAAATTTTAATCCGGGCATAATTATTAATACATGTTAATTGTTTGATTCGTTAATATCCAAACCCATTTGCTTCCCTATGGTTAACATCAATGCTTTGGCATCGTCATAGGAATTTGGAATTTCCCCTTCAAGAATGGCCTCTTTTATTTTACTTTTAATGACACCCACCTCATAGCATGGGCCCAAATTAAATGATTTCATAATTTCTTCACCTTTTACTGGCGGTTGAAAATTTCGAATCTTATCCTTTTCTTCAACTGCCTGAAGCTTTTCTGAAACTAACTTAAAGTTTTCTTGGTAACGCTTAACTTTAAATTCGTTTTTTGATGTAATATCTGCATTACACAAAAGCATGAGGTCTTCAACATCTTCTCCTGCTTCATTTAATAACCTTCTTATTGCAGTATCAGTCACTGAACCTTTTACCAATGCAATAGGGCGAAGGTGAAGCCTAACAAGTTTTTGAACATATTTCATCTTAGAATCCAATGGGAGTCGATGATATTTAAAAATTCGAGGCACCATTTTTGAACCCAATTCCTCATGTCCATGAAAAGTCCAGCCAATTTTTTTGTCAAATCTTTTTGTAGGTGGTTTTGCAATGTCGTGAAGTAGAGCAGACCACCTTAACCAAAGCTTATTTGAAGTTTTTGAAACATTGTCAACTACTTGAAGTGTATGTAAAAAATTGTCCTTGTGGCTTTTACCATTTATGGTTTCTATTCCCGACAATTCAAGTAATTCTGGAAAAACATATTCAAGTAAGCCTGTAGACTTTAATAGTTTGAATCCTCGAGAAGGAGTTTGGCTCATTAATATTTTATTGATTTCATCAGTAATTCTTTCCCGAGAAATAATTTTGATCCGATCTGCTTGTTCTCGAATAGATCTTAGACATGAAATGTCAATTTTGAAATCAAGTTGACTTGCAAATCTAATGGCTCTAAGCATTCGTAAAGGGTCATCACTAAAAGTTTCTGTAGGATCCAAAGGAGTTTTGATGAGTCCATTTTCAATGTCTGTTTCTCCATTGAAGGGGTCAATGAGTTTACCAAATGAGTCAGGATGAAGGTCAATGGCCAAGGCATTAATCGTAAAATCTCGTCTGTATTGATCGTCTTTTAGGGATCCCGGTTTGACTATGGGTTTTCTTGAGTCTTTAGAATATGATTCTTTTCGAGCGGTAACAAATTCGACATCAACATCTTTATAACGAAAATGAGCAGTGCCAAAGGTTTTAAATAGTGAAACTTTTTTTACACGTAATATTTTAGCAATATTTTGGGCGAATTGAAGCCCATCGCCGTATACCACGATATCAATGTCTTTTGATTTTTTTTCAAGTAGTAAGTCTCGAACAAATCCACCAATCACAAAAGCCGAACTTTCAGAATCTTCTAGATACTTCTTAATTACCTTAAAGACAGGGTGGGTTAGATATGATGTAAAATCTCGGTGCATTGAATCACACAAAAATAACGAAACTAAGTAAGGAGATGCTATTTCTTTTAGTCAGTTGTTTGGTCATCATCGTTGTCAAAAGAAAAAAGACCTCCTTCAATTGGTTCGTCATCATCAAAAAAACGGAAGTTTTTACCGCTTTTTTTGTGGGCGGTCATTTTTTTAGCTTTTTTACCTCCTCCGCTTTGATCGGAATCATAACTTTTAGACTTTCCTTTAAAAGATTTTTTACGAGGTTCGTTTTTTGATTCTTCTGGCGGAACTGAAGTCGATTGATCTGTATGGTTATTGCTTCTTGGAGCAGAGCTTTGAGGTGATCGTTGGTCTCTGTTTCCGTTATTTGACGGACGAGATCTATCGTTCCTGTTTTCTGCCTCTTTTACTGCTAGTCTTCTTCGATTAATTTCATAACCGTCAAGTGCTGAGATGGCATTTTGGGCTTCTTCAGCATCCAACATTTCAACAAAGGCAAATCCCCTTGGTTTACCCGTATCCTTGTCGGTTGGGATATTGACTTTGCTTACCTTTCCATATTCTTCGAACAATTCGGTTAATTGTTCCTTGCTTACACCAAAATCTAATTTGGCAACAAAAATACTTGTCATAGAAAAATTCTGTACTTCAGTTTATATATTAATTTGCTTCGAAATTAGAATAAATAATTTAAATAGTTGATATTCTTTAGGTTATTGATACCAAATTAATTGATTTTTTAGAGGTTTGCATTAATTCCGAATTGAATTATTCTAGGCAATCCAGGTCTTAAACCTGCCGGTCTTAGGGCGACAACATAAGCTTTGTTGGTCAGGTTTTGTACATTTAAATTGATACATATTTTTTCATTAATATGATATTTGAGCACACCATCTAAAATCAGATAGCCAGGAATATTTTCAACCGAAGTTATTTCATCATTACCTGCTTGAGCCCTCATTGTAGAGTTGTATTTTGAATTAAGATAGAATTCAAACTTATTGTAACATAAACTAAGTTTTCCTGAAACCTGATGCTTCGCAAGATAAGGGAATTCGTATCCTTTATAGACATCTCCCCAGCTTTCAAAATCACTTTCAAATGACGACGAGAATTCTGCATTGGTATAGGTGTACGAAAATGTAATAGGCATTTTTAATTTACTTTTTAGTTTAAATAATCTTAATGTATTCATTGTGGCAAATAGTTCTACTCCCATCGTTCTCGCCGCTCCGCCATTGTAAAAAGTGCCAGAACCATTTCCGCCAGTTGCCGCCAGGTCATTTCCTAGTAAGTTTTTATAGTCGGTATAAAACAAGACTGTTTGAAAATTAAGATTGGTGTTAAAGTATTTCGTTCCTGCTTCGTAATTAATACTTTCCTCAGGAAGAGATCCATCAGTAATTCCGGGAGGAGCAAAGCCTTTGTGAAGACCCCCATAAACGGATGTATTCTCATTTATCGAATAATTAAATCCAATTCCAGGAACAAAGACTTGAATTGCATTTTCCTTGAAGTTTGCATCAATGCCTTGTCTCTCTGGATCGGCTTTGCCATAATCAACTTCTTGAAGGTCAATTTTCTCATATCTCAGTCCAGGTGTGATATCTAAATTATTGTACTTTAAGTTGTATTGAATATGAGAGGCGAGGGCATATGCCTTTCTTATGCGATTACTTTCAGTTCCCAATTCACCGACAGAGGTTTGAAACATGATTCCGTCATTCATTGAATACTGATCTTGATTTTGAAAGCGATCCATTTCATCTTGGTGATAACGAATACCTAATTGAATATCATGGGTTATTTGACCTGTTTCATAATTCAAATTTAGGGTACTTTGAATTCCCTGTGCATAGTAAGATCTATTATTTCCCTTAACATAAAACGATTCTCCAGAAACAGAAGATGCTCCAGTCAATAATTGATAATGTCTATCATGGTTATCTGGTGATGAAAGAATACTGCTAATTCCTATTTTGTTGTCAAGACTATCCCTAACAGCGCTTAGCTTATACCAATTTCTTTGGAAATTATTTCTATAAAATGTAGTCGCTAAATTTATTCCTTTTTTGGGCTTTATGTTATGAGTTAAAGAAATTTGATTTTGTGTTGAATGCATTACGTCCATCTGTGAACCGGCATACCTCCTGTAAGGACTTATCTCAAAATCATTTTCTGTTAAACCTACATACGTCTCATTAGAAGTCTCTTGACAGTATCCAAGTTTGAGTAAAAGAGATTGATTAATTCTTGCATCTTCCTTAGATGTATATTGTAGCTTGGTAATAAAGTCATTTTTGTTAAACCCTGTGTTTCCTCCGTTATCTAATTTTTTAAACCCATTGGAACCATAATTAAAAGATTCAACGAGATATCCAAATCTACCATGTGTGTTCCCAATATATCCATGAATATTTCTTCCCCAAAAACTACCGCCATTAATATTTATTTTGCCAGATAATTCCTGAGGTATAGGGGTGGAAATTAAATTCAACGCTCCACCGGTAGTAAAAGGCCCGTATTTTACTTGACTACTTCCTTTAAGAACTTCGACGGCATACATCCTTCCTGTTGTGGGAAAATAATAAGCTGAAGGTGCGCAGTAGGGAGCAGGGGCCATTAAAATGCCATCTTCCATCAAAGTAATCTTGCTAGATCTAGAGACTCCAGAACCCCTCAAACCAATATTTGGACGTAATCCATAACCATCTTCCTCTTGGATATTCACTCCAGGGATTGATTTTAAAACACAATGAATGTCAGAGTAATTAAATTTTTCGATTTCAAGAGGAGATATATAATAAGCCGAACCTGGTAATTTTCGTATTCCTAATTCTCCTCCTGTCAATGATTGGGATCCAACAAAAACCTCAGGAAGTTGAGTTACAATTTCTTCCATTTCATAAAAAAGATCAGTTATATTTTGATCTTTTATTTCAATTGTATCTGAGATTGTTTTAAATCCTGGGGCATGAATATTTACATGATACATGTCACTTTCAAGATTCTTGAATTGAAAATAACCCCTATCATCAGTCGTTTTGGTTTGATTGATATTTTTTATCGATACTTTGCCTTTTACACTTTTGTTATTTGTGATAATAAATCCTGAAACGGCGTAATTCTTCGTTTGAGAAAACATGACTGAAAAGAGGCAAATGAATACTGATGATGTGATATACTTCATTGTGTAAATTTTTTACAAAATTGATGAACATGTTGAGTATACACAATACCTTTTTTATGGTATTTTAGAATGATTCTAAATAAAGATTAGTGAGAATTAAGTAAAGTAAACATGTTTTATTTGATTTAATCGAAAAATGAGTAAATTGCGACACTCAAACTATTAAATGAAAGATTTATTTATCACCGCTTCGGCCACAACGCCCCTCGTGCATTTTAAAAATAATGGGGACATTCAAATCTCTGGAAAAATCATCTTAGACCAGAATTCTGAATTTTGGACACAAATATCTGAATGGATAGAAAAATATAAATCCAACAAGCCATCAAAAACCATCGTTAATCTTCAAATCGATTATTTAAATTCTTCATCCCTTAAAGAGCTTAATAAATTTTTGATTTTGATTGCGTCTATAAGTTCCACTGATTCTGATTTGTACTTAGGGTGGCATTATAATGAAACAGATATCTACATGAGGGAAATAGGTTTTGAATTGTCAAAACAGTGTGGATTCAATTTTCAAATGAATATAGTTAAAGAATTCGTGTAATTTTGTTACCGAAATATGCGGCTAATAAAAAAAATTCCTCACGATAGGTTCTCAATCGAAATTCATCAATACAATCAAAAATATATTTTGAAAATAAGTTTAGATCAATATGCTCAGACCTACAAAATTGATGAAAACCTGGTGGATAACTTAAATATTTTTGATAATCTTGTGAATTCTCAATTTTTACATTCATGTCTAACAAGGTTTGTTTCAATGAGGAGTGATTTTTTAAATGAATTTAATAAGTATAAAAATGAATAAAATAGGATTTATTGCTCTCTTGGCTTTAATCACGTCTTGCGGGAATTCTAATGAAAAACAAAAGGTTATCGAAAAGCAGGTTAATTTGGTTTCTAAAGATTCAACAGACTTTATTATAGCTTTCTATTACAATGACAGTATAAAAACTGGATTTGAATATTATCGTAAAGCGGAAGCTAGTTTGACCAAAAAGCAAGCCTCATTTCAAAATCAAATTCAAAGTAAGACCCAGAAATATCAAAACTATGTTACCAAAAAACAAAAGGATATACAAGCGGGATTACTTTCTGAAAATGAAATGATGAAGGTTCAGCAAAAAGCGGGTGAAATGGAACAAGAGATTGTTCAATATCAGCAAAGAGAAGGGGCTAAATTAGAGGGGGATATGCTTAAAAAACTAGAAGAGATAAATAAAAAACTGGAGGCATTTGGAAAGATGTTTTCTGAAAAGTACGGCATCGATATATTAATGGCTTATTCGTCCGGTCAACAAATTAATTATATCAATCCGAATATGAATGTTAGTGGTTCCTTTATTGAATTTTTAAACTCTGAGCAAAAGAAGCTCGAAGAAGGGCTATAGTCATGCTAATTGCAAAAAAAAAACAACAAGAGAATATTGCTGAATATATCTTATATCTTTTTCAGATTGAGGACATTGTTAGGTCTTTCAAATTCAATTTAGATGATTTGATGGATGTGTTTGTACTTCCAAATTTACCAGACCGATCTTTCGAGAGCCAATACCGAAATTGGTATGGTGAAATAATCAGGGAGATGAAAGGAGCAAAGCTTGATAAAAAAGGTCATATAGATCGGGTAATGGAAGTATTTCGAGAATTGGTTTTTCTGCACAATACCTTACACACCATGGAGAAAGAAAGTAAATATAAAACCCTATGTGAAACAGCATCAGAATATATTCCAGAATATCGATCAAAGTCAGATATGAAAGAAAATCATGACATTGAAGTGATATTGCATGCGATGTATATGAAATTACAGCTTAGAATAAGAGGTAAGGAAATCACTTCTCAAACAGAAGAAGCTTTTGATGCGATGAGAATGCAAATTGCATTTTTAGTGCGTGAATATCATAAAATGAAATCGGGAGATTATAATTTTATTCAGAACTGATATAATCAGGAAATAAGTCTATTTGTTCAAATTGATTCGAAGATTTATTTTTTTTCAATATTACATGATCTAATCCATTACTCATGATGAGGTAATCTGATTGAAGTTTTTTGTAATACAACAATGACTGCTCAAACACAGATGTAGTGATTTTAATATTTGGAGCTTTGCACTCCATTAATAGAAAACAATCCTGATTCGTATTAAATACTGCCAAATCCCATCTTCTAACAAGATCACCGTACTTGATTGTTTTTTCTACACTTAACAACCCTTTTGGATATTTAAGTTTGTCAATAAAGAATGCAATAAAATGCTGTCGAACCCATTCTTCTGGAGTTAGAATAATGGATTTTTTACGTATTAAACAGTTTACATATAGCTGTTCATCTTTCTTCTTAATCTGGAGTTCAGTTTTGGGAAGGTTTAAAGGGACAATAGGATGCATTATATTCCAGGAAGAATAAGGTTGATGTCTTTATAATTTAAGTTAAATACCTTACCAAGCACTTCATTAGTTAATATTCCTTTATAGATATATACTCCATTACGAAAACCAGAATGGGATCGAATGAGATCGACAACCCCTCCTCTTTCACCCATTTCTAAAAGTAATGGTGAGAAGATGTTGGATATGGCAAATGATGCTGTTCTAGAGACACGAGAAGCAATATTTGGCACACAATAATGCGTTACGCCATGTTTCACAAATGTAGGGTCATCGTGATTGGTAATTCGTGAGGTTTCAAAGCATCCGCCTTGATCAATACTAACGTCCACAATCACTGAGCCAGATTTCATTTCTTGAATCATTAATTCAGTAACTACACAAGGTGTTTTTCCAACAGAAGATCTTAAGGCACCAATTACAATATCGGCTCTTCTTATTGCTTTTGCAAGAACTTTCGGCTGAATAATTGATGTATAAACACGTTGTCCTATATCATTTTGTAATCGACGTAATTTTGATAGTCGGTTGTCAAAAACTTTTACCGAGGCTCCTAGCCCCAATGCAGCTCTTGTGGCGAATTCTCCCACAGTTCCAGCTCCTATAATAACCACTTCAGTAGGTTGAACACCGGCTATACCTCCTAACATCATTCCTTTACCGGATGAAAATGAAGAGATTAATTCACCCGCGATTAAAATTGATGTATTACCCGCGATTTCTCCAACAGTTCGAACGACAGAGAAAACACCTTCCTCATCTTGAATATAATCCCAAGCTATAGCTGTAATCTTTTTCTTTATTAGTTTAGTTAAAACTTGTTTGGGTTGAATTGAAATTTGCAATGCCGAAATAAAAGTTTGATTTCCAGGCATCAAATCTACCTCATCGTCTGATGGGGGAGTTACCTTGAAAACAATATTACATTCATATATTTCTTTACGGCTTTTACAAATTTGGGCTCCCGCTTCACTGTAGTCGTTATCACTAAAATTAGCCCCTTCTCCGGCTTTTGATTCAACTTTTACTTCATGACCATGAGCAACGAGTAATGACACGGTTTCGGGAACGAGGGCAACACGACGTTCTTGAAAAGAGGTTTCTTTGGGAATCCCAATGAATAGACTGCCTTTTTTTCGTTCAACTTCGAGCATTTCCTCTTTCGGAAGAAAACTGCCTTTTTGAATTAATTTTTTGAGAAGTTCTGGATCAGTATTCATCAGCTATTTCGATAGTTCTAATATGATTTTCAGAAACATTAAGTCGCAACCAAATGGTATCTGATGGAAGAAAAGTACTTATTTTTTCTGGCCACTCTATAAAGATAGGATTTTTTTTGTTCAATAATTCTTCTAAACCGAGTTCAAATGCTTCTAAATCATTCTTTATCCGATAACAATCGAGATGATAAAGATCAAATCCATCGTTCGATTGGTATTCATTTATTATTGAATAGGTAGGAGAGCCTTGAAGCTGTTTTACTCCATGCATTTGAAGTATTTTTTGAATTATTGTGGTTTTCCCAACACCCATTTCTCCCTCAAACGCATAGCATTTGTGCTGACTAAAAAAATGACGATTTTCACTTATTACACGATCTAAACATTCAGTATCTGGCAGTTCAATAATCATTGTAATTTGATTCCTTTAAAATCATCAATATTTTGATTATTCCATATGGATAATTCTGTTTTAGTCCCATCAAAAGAAGCAAATGACTGAAAATTCATCCATTCTCCGAGATTTATATATTTTGATTTTTCTATTGAGATTTCCATTGGAAGGTGGCGGTGTCCAAAAATAAAATAATCGAAATGTTTCTTTTTTAATTTTTCTCTACAAAATTGATAGAGCCATTCATTTTCCTTTTTAGTAAAGGATTCATCATTTTCCCCTGTGTATGAGCGGCTTCTTTTCGAGAAATAATTAGCAATAGATAATGACAAAGAGGGATGGACAATTGAAAATAACCATTGGCATACTTTATTTCGAAATACTTTTTTTATGAATTTGTATCCATAATCTCCTGGACCAAGACCATCTCCATGAGAAATGTAAAACGACTTATTGTTAATCTTAACTTCAAGTTCATTTTCAATCATAATCACACCGATCTCTTCAGTGAAATATTTTTTCATCCACATATCGTGATTGCCAAGAAAAAAATAAACCTTGATGCCTTTCTCCACCATGTCGGCTATTTTGGCTTGAATTCTAACAAAACCTTTTGGAACTACTTTTCTGTATTCATACCAAAAATCAAAAATATCTCCAACCAAGAACAACACTTCTGCATCCTTTTGGATATGATTCAACCACTTAATAATTCTTCTTTCTCTTTTTCTGCTTTCATCATGATTCGGTGCTCCCAAATGAAAATCAGACGCGAAATAGACCATTTTATTGCTATTTAGTTCAATTTGCTTCAATGACCAAATATTTTTTCTAACTCAGCTTCGAGTGCCGGCCCTCTGAGATTCTTTGCTATGATTTCACCATTTTTATTTAATAAAATAGTGAAAGGAACGCTTCCAACTTGATACAATCGCGATACTTTACTTTGCCAACCTCCTAGGTCACTAACATGATTTGGCCATGATAATTGATCTGCAGAAATGGCGTCTTTCCATTTTTTTAAGTCTTTATCTAAAGAGACACTCATAACGGTAAAGCCATCTTTTTTGTATTTTTGATAAGTTCTTACTACGTTTGGATTTTCACGTCTGCATGGTCCACACCATGAAGCCCAAAAGTCAATTAAAACTACTTTACCTTGCAGGTCTGAGAGCTTCATTTTAGTTTTTCTATCAACTTTTAGCTCTTCAAAATCTGGAGCAATCTTTCCTACAGCTAAAGGTAGATCTTCTTCCTTCCTTTTTTTATAAAGTTCGAATTGCTTGACATATTGTTTTACCGTCACACTATTCGGGAAAGATTTCTTGATTTGATTTATTATAGCTTCGTACGAATCAGTTTCTTGTTCCATATTAACAGAACCTAAAGCCATAATAAGTGCCGCTGAATTTTGATTGGATCCAACAAATGATTTAAGCTGATTTTGAAAATTATAATATTCTTTTGCCATATAATCATTAATCTCTTTTTCTTTTTCTTTATTCTCAGAAATCACAATCATTGCAGAATCATTTTTAGCCTGCCATTTTTTGACGATTTTATCAAATTTATTCATTGCATTTGACTCTTCAGATCCTAAAATATTACAGAACTCCTTCAATTTACGACCATCCCCATAAATCTTAATGTCATTTTTTTCTCTCACAACTAAATGCAAGTCAGAGGAGCCAATTTTTGCAATATAATAATCTTGATTTGGGAGTGTGGTGCTGGTATTAAAGTTCCCTTTTTCATCCAAAATTATGGTATCATAATATTTGTATTCTCCTTTGTTAAAAAGCTGTGCAATAAATAGGCTATCTGTAGGAGAATTAAAAATAGAACCTGACAAATTTAGTTCTGCTTTTTGTGCATGAGCATTCAAAAAGAAAACAATAAAAAAGACATTTATTAATTTCATAATTAAGATTTAAATATTTGTTTGAGCTTATTCTCAAGCTCTTTTCCTCTGAGGTTTACACCGATAATTTTACCTTCAGGATTGACTAAAACAGTATATGGAATACCTTGTATATTGAACGTAGGAACAACAGAAGATTGCCATCCTTTTAAATCACTCACATGGTTGGGCCAGATGAGATTATCCATTTTTATGGCTTGCTTCCATTTCGTGCCATCTTCATCCAATGAGACCGAGTATATAGTGAAATTCTTATTTCGATATTCTTTATACAATTTAACTACGTTTGGGTTTTCTCTTCTACAAGGACCGCACCAAGATGCCCAAAAATCGACCAAAACGTATTTTCCTTTTAAACTGGATAGATTTAACGGTTTATTATCAGGAGTATTCATCGAAATTTCAGGCACATCATAAAAACCATTGTTAATCATGTAATCACCTTTGCTTAAATTAAGTGTTTTTGATCTAATATCTACCAGAACATCAAGTTGATCGACAAAATTCTTGGTCGCTAATGATTTTGGAAATGAATCAATAAATGCCATTGTCACATCCTGAAAAATTTCAATTTTACTTTCATTAATATCTTGTTCAGACCCAATAAAGTATTTTGACAGAACAATATTAAAGGGACTAGCGGGTTTCTGTTTCATTAATTTACTTGCATATTTTGCCAAATCATTTTTAGCATTCCTCTTCTGCTCAAGAAATTGATTTGCCTCTTTACTCCAAGAAACACCACTAAGATTAGGTTTAGTATTAAAATCATCCATAGAGGTTTTTAATTTGATAGAATCTCCACCTCTCAGCGACATTTCAATGCTGTCGTTGGCACTGTTCATCAACCTTAAAACATAATATCCATAGTCTTTTGGAATAGATGCGCCAATTTTAAATCTATCATTTTCATCAATTATAACGCTATCCAATGCTATTTTGTCTATGACAAGAGGGGATTCTAAACGAATGGCCGTACCTCTTCCATTTTTGATAATGCCAGTCAAATAAACATTTTGATATTCTATTCGAAGATTTTGATTAGATACTTTGTTTTGAACTCCTTCTTTTTCAATATATACATCGAAGACATCTTCATCACTACATGATGAGAAAAGAATTAATAATACCAAGTAAATATGTCTCATAGTTAAATATTATTTAGCTTTTCTCTCAAAAGAGCATTCGCAAATTTTGGGTCAGCTTTCCCCTTGGAAACCTTCATAAGCTGTCCCATAAAGAATCCTACAAGTTGTTTTTCACCATTTTTATATCGTTCCACTTCAGAGCTGTTACTTTGAATCACTTCGTCAATAAAACCTGAAAGGTCTCCTTCATTTGAAACTTGAATTATATTAAGTCTTTCTGCAATTTCTTGTACAGATTCTTTTGATTCAAGTAATTCTGGAAATAACTTTTGAGATGCCGCCGAACTTGAAACTTTACCATCATCAATCAGATTAATGAGCTCACTAATTTTAATTGCAGGAATTGGAAAGGCATCAATTTGAACTCCATTTTCATTAAGGTAGGACTTGATATCTCCCATAATCCAATTGGCTACGGATTTATAGTTTTTATTGTGTGCAATGATCTCCTCGAAAAATAATGCGATTTCTTTACTATCGGTTAAGTTATTTGCATCATAAGGAGTTAGCTTATATTCTGTTACATATTTATCAAATAATTCCTTTGGTAATGCGGGCATTTCCGAACGGATTTCTGCTATTTGTTTTTCATCAATATATAAAGGTTGAAGATCTGGTTCAGGAAAATACCGATAATCATTAGCTGCTTCTTTGGACCTCATAGCAATAGTTGAATTACCAAGCGCGTCAAATCCACGTGTTTCTTGACTTAATGAACCACCTGTTTCAAGCACTTCTATTTGGCGAATGATTTCATACTCAATTGCTTTTTGAACATTCCTAATGGAATTCATGTTTTTGACTTCTACTTTTGTTCCAAGCTCTTTTTCTCCTTTAAGTCTAACGGAGATATTCGCATCACAACGCATCGATCCTTCCTCCATATTGCCATCACAGATTTCTAAGTACCGAACAAGTTTCCTCACCTCTGTAAGGTATTGATAGGCCTCTGTAGAACTTCTTAAGTCAGGCTCAGTTACAATTTCTAAAAGGGGAGTACCTGCTCGATTTAAATCTACTAGCGTATCATAGATGTCAACATCATGAATGCTTTTCCCTGCATCTTCCTCCATGTGAATACGAGTAATTCCTATACGCGTTTCCTTAGAATCTTCAGTTTTAATATCAATAAATCCATTGGTACAAATTGGAGTATTGTCTTGTGTGATTTGATATCCTTTTGGCAAATCCGGATAAAAATAATTTTTACGAGCAAAGAATTGATAATCAGAAATTTCACAATTCATAGCAAGTCCAAGCTTTATGGCATATTCAACTGTTTTCTTATTCATTACAGGAAGTGTTCCTGGATGGCCCAGCGTAATTGGACTGATATTGGAATTTGGTGTTGAACCGTATTCATTTACATCAGAAGAATATGCTTTGGATTTGGTCAATAGTTGAGCATGAACCTCAAGGCCAATAACAGCCTCATATTTTTCTCTTACAATTTCGTTCATGTTATATGCGGGCAATTAATTCTCTCATGATAAGAGTCATTTTTGGTTCTTGTTTTGCCGCCACTTCAATAACATCTTGGTGACTCACTTTTTGTATTTTACCAGGTACACCTAAATCAGTTATGATTGAGATTGCAAAACAAGGAATGTTCATGTGGCGCGCAACAATAACTTCAGGAACTGTTGACATCCCGACAGCGTCAGCACCTATATTAAATACATATTTATATTCTGCAGGTGTTTCGAGTGTTGGTCCCGTCAGTCCTGCATAGCAACCATAGGATACTTTGATGTCATTTTCTTTGGCAATATCTGAGGCTATTTCAATAAGCCTTGGGTCGTAAGCTTCACTCATGTCAGGAAATCTTGTTCCCAATTCTTCAATATTCTTTCCTATTAATGGGTTGCTGGGAAAAAGGTTAATGTGGTCATTTTGGATCATTATTTCTCCAATTTCAAAATCAGGATTAACACCTCCTGATGCGTTGCTCACAAATAAATTTTCAATTCCCATTATTTTCATTACTCGTACTGGAAAGGTTACTTCTTGAAGCGTGTAGCCTTCATAATAGTGAAATCGACCTTGCATCGCCATTACTTTCTTTCCTCCCAAATCTCCAAAAATAAGTTTCCCAGAATGACCTTTAACAGTCGAGACTGGAAAATTAGGAATGTCTTCATAGAGTATTTCATCAACAATATTTATTTCGTTAACAAGACCCCCTAGTCCTGTTCCTAATATAATTCCAACAGAGGGATTTATTGTTGTTTTAGATCTTATATAATCCGCTGATTCATTAAATTTCTCCAACATATTCTTTAATTAATGATGTAAATTCTTTTTCATTGTGTACGTTAATTGAAATGGGTTGGTAATACATCGGTAATTTATTTGTATCGATATATTCCTCGAATTCCAACAGTCTAACCATATCTTTTTCTGTAGTTAGAATTATCGTATGTTCACTTGCAAAGCTATTAAATTTTTGATGGATATCCTTAATGTCATCCAAGGTGTAACGATAATGGTCGGGGTAAGATATCGTCGTAGTTTCATAAGTGTTTTCTATATGCGCAATTAAATTTTCGTTTTTCGCAATCCCTGTCAACAATAATACGCTATTGATTTCTCTGGTTTTTTCACCAAAACAAACAAAATCTTCATAGATTATGGAGCTAAAGAAAAGTGGTTTATTATAATGACTTAATTTATCTTTAATGCGCGTTCTCTTATCTTGACTCATGTTATCAGGGCATCGTGTAATGAGTATGCATGAAGCCCGGTTGACATTTCTTTTAGGTTCTCTTAGTCTTCCGACAGGCAGCAACATGTCATCATCAAATAAATCGTTATAGGGAGTTGTAATGATTGAAAAATCTGTTATTACTTTACGGTGTTGATAGACATCGTCAAAAAGTAAAATCGCATTGGAATTATTCTTTTTAACATAGACACTACCCAACCATCTGTTTTTAGATACAAATACATTTATCTTGTTTTTGAATCTTTTTTTGTACATCAATGGCTCGTCGCCAACTTCATGGCTGAGGTGTGATTCTTTTACAAGAATATTTTGATGGGTCGATCTTTTATAACCTCGACTTAGGATATAAACGACTTTATTATTTTCAATTAGCCATGTAGCAAGATATTGAGTGAGTGGTGTTTTTCCTGTGCCTCCCATGGACAAATTCCCAATGCCAATACTTTTGTTTACCATATTGGATTTTAGAACACCACTATCGAAAAGTAGATTTCTTATGAAAACACCTGTAGCATATATCCAAGAAAAGGGTAGCAAGAGGAATCTCATGCGGTTTTTGCTTTCCTATTGAACGTGGTAATCAGAAAATTCTTGTTCTTCGGCGTAATAATATACGCGTACTTGAGCGGTATCATTCAAAAAATCAATCTTTCCAATTTCGAATCGATTTAGTGCTAACCCTGTACGATTTTCTAAGTCTTTTTTCATCTCAGCCGCTTTTTCAGGTTTAATTAAATCAATACGTTCATAAGTGATTGTCTTTCTTGTTTCGTGCTTCATTAGCCATACAAACTCAAGTATATAGGTCAGGATGACCATGAATATGTTTATAAGCCCCATTTCAGCAATACTAAGCTTATTCGAAGCTAAGGCGTTGACGACACTCAAACCAATAATTAAGAAGAGATAGGTCATCTCTTTAATTTCAATGGCATCAGTTCGATAGCGTATGATTCCGAAGATGGCAAAAAGCCCTAGTCCCATACCTGTATCAATATCCAGTTTTTTTAATCCAAAACAGAGGAAAAAAGTGATGGTTCCAATCAGATAGTATGTAAAGAGATAATCTTTTCTTCTTGTTTTTTCATAATACAAGAATCGAATTAATATCGTGATGAAAACCATATTAATGGCTAAACGCATAAGAAGAAGATAAAAATCCTCATCGAACCATTGTAGTGTAAATGGTTCTTCCATTTTCTTTTTTAAAATAACGTTAATCAGCATAATATTTTATTTAATTGTAGGGTCTTTTTTTTAAATCGATTCGACTTAATCTTTTTTTGATCGTATAACTCCATGATTCCCAAGCAGTACTTACTTACTCTTAGCGGTCGAATCATTTTATTTTTCATTTTATGATAAAAGGTGTTCAATCTATTGATCTTTTCTTGTTTCAATTCACAAATCACTAAGTTTTCCAAATTGATTTTTTCTCCAGTTTTGAGAAAGGAAAGATTTAAGTCGAAAGTCAATCTTTCTACTCTTTCTTTATGAACAAGTGTAATCCGTGTAAAATTATTCTCTAAGCTAGGAATCAAGTCAGAATGATTTGGATAAAGATCTGATAAAAAGTCACGCTCAATTTTCGTAAAATTCTCACTCCACGTAGAAGATTTGATTCTAGATTTAAAGGTTTGGCCTTTGCGTTTCTTTTTCACCTCTAAAAATGCCAGATCATTGCTCTTGTATTTTCGAATTCGAATTTTCATTCGACTGGCTTTACTTCGATGGTGATCGTTATAAAATTTAAAATCTTTTGCGTCAAAATACAGGCTTTCATATTCCGAAAACCTATCGTTATTGACTTCGAGTACGTTGTATTCATCTTTTAAATCAGAGAATACATCTAAAAATTGTTTTTCGGAAATAGCAAATTTAGTATCTACTCTATTCATCAATTTCACACCATCCATCTCAGCGAGTGAAACAGATTTGAAAGAGCTTGTAATGTCTTGAATTTCCTTTATCAACATGTGCTCAAATGTACTCTATTTAGTCCTTTTAAAAAAGTCATTATTTCATTTATGTGAATTAAATGATAAATTTTATTGAATTATATTCTTGAATTTTAGAATAAAGGGAATTTTTAAAATCTCATTCCGATTCTCAAATTGCCAAACCCATAAAAAATAGTGGTTTCAGAAGTTTGTCCACCGAATGAACTTGAAACGAGTTTTCCTCTTGCAGGACCTATATCAAAACCGATAATTAATGGAGTATCTGAGAAGAATGTCATTCCAAATGGAAGGTAGGCAACAGTTCCGCCTCCCACATCTATCAATACAAAACTACTCAGCTTTAATCCTGTATAAAACCGTGCTCCATTTTCGGTTAAGCCTTTGGGGTAAAAGGTAAGTCCAGTGCCGATTCCAATCAAACCCAATCCAAATTCAATCGCTAAGTTGTTGCCTATAAATCTTTGATAGTTTATACCTATGATAGATGAGGTTCCTCCAATGTTTCCAGAAAAAATATTTTTTTTAAAATCTAGTTTTTTATTGTTTTGCGCTATCGAATTCTGCGTACTTAAGAGCACAAAAGCCATACAAAATAAGAGTGTGATAATTGGTTTCATCAGGATATAAATTAATCAATTTTAATATACGGATTTCGTGGGACTAATCAATTTGGTTGGATAAAGTTTGGGTTTATTTATAATCGTATTTTTATCAATTGAAACCAAAACCTCTTTGATAATGAAAAACATCAATAGAAAAAGCCTCATATGGTTTTTATCCATATTTGTTCTATTTCTGTTCTCGTCTTGTGTTGAAGATCAGGAGCTTGACAAGGCTGTTTTGAAGTTTGACGATAAAAACATTTTTATTATGAACCTTAGTTTGGGGTTTATTATGTTTGGCGTAGCTCTTCAGTTGAAAGTTGGCGATTTTAAAAGGGTGCTTATTGCTCCTAAGTCTGTACTTGTTGGCTTTGTCTCTCAATTTATAGCGCTGCCTTTTTTGACTTTTTTGGTTATTTGGATCTTTAAACCCATGCCTAGCATTGCTATGGGAATGATGATTGTTGCCGCCTGTCCAGGAGGCAATATTTCAAACTTCATGACATCATTGGCAAAAGGCAACACTGCTTTATCCGTTTGTATGACTGCAATTGCAAGTATATGTGCTGTTTTTATGACGCCATTTAATATCGAATTTTATGGTAAGCTATATCCTGCGACTAAAAAAATTCTAGAAGATGTAAATGTTGATTTTTTTGACATGTTGGAAATCCTAGGTTTGATTTTAGTAATTCCTTTAGTACTGGGAATGGCTGTGAGGTTTTACAAACCTAAAATTGCTGATTTACTTCATAAATTTACGCATTATGGCTCGATGCTCATTTTTGGATTGATTATCGTATTTGCCTTTGTCGCAAACATGGATTTGTTTTTGAAATACATTCACCTGGTCATTTTTATTGTTTTTGCCCACAATGCTATTGGGATCTACACTGGATTTAGTCTAGCAAGATTATTTAAGCTTCCCTCTAAAGACCAAAAAACCTTAGCTATCGAGACAGGAATTCAAAATTCTGGTTTGGGATTAGGTTTGATCTCTACTTTTTTCTATTCAGTTGAAGGAGTAGGTGGAATGGCTATTGTTGCCGGTTGGTGGGGGATTTGGCATATTGTCTCAGGCTTGAGTCTAGCTTATTTTTTCCGAAACAGATCTCTATGAGTTTTTTAATAGAAAAACACCTATCTATTCTTATTAATAAAGGTTGTTGGGTCAAGATACCCTTCAGTATTTATAGAATATCCTCGACCAATGGGTAGGTTCACTACGTCCCTTAACTCAAAGTGAAGGTGTGCCAAATATTGACCACCATTGGTTCCTATGGTAGCAATCTGGGTTCCTTTTTTTACAAACTCTCCTTCTTGAATGAGGCGATTATCACAATGAGCATATAAAGATTCTACCTGCTTATTTGAATCAATAAAGTGAATGATTCTGATTACATTTCCCCAACCACCATTTACATTTTCTGAAAAAGAAACATACCCATTGGCAATGGCATGAATAGGATCACCCAGATCAGTGTTTCCTCCTCCTATTCCATTCCAGTCTTCACCAAGATGGTCATTTTCTGTGAATTTTTGAGCATTGTAGTAAGCTCTTGCGTCTGGTTTTCCGACCGGAAAGTCAAAACCATCTGTAAATTGAATCGTATCGTAATTCACAGTTATTTTTATTTGATTTTTATTTTCAATTTGACCCCTAATTTTACCATGGGAATTGCAACTTGACAATAGAATCAAAAATGAAAAGAATTGGTTTTTCATGTTTTTTTAACGGAGAACAAAACATCCGTTACTTTCTGTTTTAAAAAATGCATTAATTCAATTGATCAAACCCTTTCATTTCCCTAAAGTCCACTATCTTTATATGGTCATTTATAATTCAAGAAATTAGAATTAATTTAAGTATGGCACAAATGATGTTATTGATTAACCTAAACATGCCTAAATGATGGCATAAAAAAAATAAAATGAAATTCATCTTATTACTTCTTATTTTCATTTCGAGTAGTATCCTTCAAGCTCAATCTGTCAATTATAATCTGTCAATGCCCAAACCACAAAATCATTATTTTCATGTGGAGATGATATTAGAAGGCTTTAATGAAAAAGAAATTGATATTTCCCTTCCCGTGTGGGCTCCAGGATCATATTTGGTCAGAGAATTCTCTAAGAATATCAATATGGTAAAGGCATTCGATGAAAATGGGAATCCACTAGAAATTAAAAAACAAAGAAAGAACAGTTGGAGCATCAATAATTCAAAAAACAAAAAGGTTATTGTTAAATATGAAGTTTATGCCTTTGAACTTTCGGTTCGCACCTCTTTTTTGGATTTAACTCACGGTTATGTTAGTGGAAGTGGCGTCTTCATGTTTGTTGAAGATCATTTAGATGTTAGTGGCGAGTTAAAGGTTATGCCTTACAACGGTTTCTCAACAGTCTCGACAGCGTTACCAATAGCAAAATCAAAATTCGAATTCTTGTATGACGATTATGATCATCTTGTAGATTGTCCGATTGAAATTGGTAATCAGCTGGTTTTTGACTTTGATGCATCTGGAGTTAAACATACGGTTGCAATATATGGTGACGGCAATTATATTATTGATGAATTGCGTACTGATATGGCGAAAATCATTGAAGAGGAAACCAAGGTTTTTGGCCAAAATCCAAATAAAGAGTATTTATTTATTATTCACAATGTAGTTAATGGTCAAGGAGGTCTTGAACACAAAAACTCTACAACGCTTAGCGTCAACAGATGGACCTATAGCGGATCGAATTACATCAAGTTTCTAAGCCTTGTAGCACATGAGTATTTCCATCTTTGGAATGTGAAAAGAATACGGCCAATTGAGCTTGGCCCATTTGATTACAATCAAGAGAATTATACGGACATGCTGTGGGTTATGGAAGGTTTTACCTCTTATTATGACGAGCTGATATTGCTTAGGGCGGGGTATTATTCTCAAAATCAAATGCTAGGAAAAGTAGAAAGCGCTATAAACTATGTTGAAGGTTCTGTTGGCTCAAGAGTTCAACCGCTAGCACATGCTAGCTTTGATGCATGGGTAAAGGCCTATCGGCCTAATGAAAATAGCTCAAATACCAGTATGTCTTATTACTCTAGAGGCTCAATAATTGCCGCTCTTTTGGATGTTATGATTATTAAGAATAACAAAGGGAAAAAGTGCCTTGACGATTTTTTACAAAGTTTGTATTCCAAATTCTATGAGCAGAAAAACAGAGGGTTTACTTCCAATGAATTTAAAAAAGAATTAGAGTCATTTGTAGGGAATAATCTAGATGAGTTTTATGCAAAATATATATACGGTACAGAAATTCCACCTTATCAGGACGTTTTCGGTAAAGTTGGAGTTGATGTACAAGATGTAAGTTCTACATACCCGGATTTCGGAGCAGGACTTGTTAATTCCGGGGGCAAAACAATAATCAAATCAATTCGGTCAAATTCTGCGGCTGAAGATGCCGGTTTGAGTGTTAACGATGAAATAATTGGATGTAACGGTTACAGAGTTTCAAAAGGCGATGTTGAGAGCGTTATGAAAAGTCTCGATGAAGGAGATGAAATAGATTTGTTAATTTCACGTGACGAAATTTTATTTTCTGTTGAATTTATCATGACCAATAGATTCAAACCTAAATTTTACTTGAATATAAACAATGAAAACCCCAAACTTCTCAATTACTGGCTTCGTTAAATCACTGTATTTCTATTTTTTAATAATTGGTTTTTCTGCATGTAGCCAATACCAAAATGTTCGTATTCCATTAGCGAAAAGTGGTTATGCCTACAGTGGCTGTGAACCGTCAATCGATATTCATCCTACCAACAATAAATACATAGCGGTTGGTTCTATTTTAGATGGTTACCATTATTCTACAGACGGTGGTTTAAATTGGGCATCGAAGCAATTAAAAAGTTCTTTTGGAGTATATGGAGATCCGGTCTTAAAATTCAATTCAAAGGGTAACCTTTTTTATTTTCATTTGGCATCTTACAAAAAGACGAGTCATTTGGATCGTATTGTGTGTCAAAAGACTGAGTCAATTGAAGGAAAATTTAATGATGGCACGGCTCCAAGACCCAATGGAACCAAGGTTCAAGATAAGCATTGGATGGTCATTGATCCAAAAACAGATGTAATTTACATGACTTGGACACAGTTTGACGCATACGATTCCGCAGACCCCAAGGACTCCTCAATAATTGTATTTTCCAAATCATTGGATGATGGAGAAACATGGACGATTCCGAAGCGGATTTCAAAATATGGTGGTGATTGTCTTGATGGCGACAATACCGTTGAAGGAGCTATGCCTTCACTAGGTGAAAATGGTGAGCTTTTTGTCGCTTGGTCAGGCCCCAAAGGCTTAATGATAAATGTTTCAAAAGATCAAGGTGAAACCTGGCTGAATGAGGAAAGATTCTTATTTGACCATGAGGGTGGGTGGAATATTGAAGTTGATGATTTTTTCCGGTGTAATGGTTTGCCAGTATTTCTGAGTGATCATAATAAATCTTCTCCGTACTACGGTAATTTGTACCTGAATTGGACGATTCAGAATATGAAAACGGGACAAACATCTGTGGTATTTTCTAATTCAACTGACAACGGTAACAGCTGGAGTATTCCGAAAACAGTTCACAAGAAAAGCACTGAATTCAATCATTTTCTAACCTGGTTTACAGTGGACCCGAGTAATGGGAATATTCATTTTGTCTATTACAGAAAAGGAGTGGATTCAAAACCTACAGATGTGGTGTGGGCACAAAGTACGGATGGGGGTATGAGTTTTAAAGAGCAGGTTATTTCAGAAAAACCTTTTGAGCCCAATCCGCTGGTGTTTTTCGGAGATTATTTGAATATAGCTGCTCGTGATAATGTTGTTCGGCCCGTATGGCCGCGAATGGATATGGGACACATTTCTTTATGGACGGCAATAATTGATTTAAAATGAATCTTCAAATTGAAGCTTCTTGGAAGGGGCTTTTAAAAAATGAGCTAGATCAGAAATATTTTTTGGAGCTTTTGGAAAAAGTCAAGCACTTTTATAAAGAATATGAAGGGAAAATATTCCCCGAAGAAAAAGAAATATTTCGTGCCTTTAATGTTTGCCCATTTGAAAAAGTGAAAGTTGTCATTTTAGGTCAAGATCCATATCCAACCAAAGGATTTGCAAATGGATTATCGTTTTCTGTGAATGATGATGTTCATCCTTTTCCTAAAAGCTTAACCAATATTTTTAAAGAAATTAATAATGATATTGGTAGGTCATTGCCTAAAAATGGAAACCTAATGCGTTGGGCAGAACAAGGTGTTCTATTACTAAATACGGTTTTGACAGTTAAAGAGGGGAGTCCAGATAGTCATAAAGACATTGGCTGGGAGAAGTTCACTAATGGAGTAATTGAACTCCTTTCTAATCAAAAAAAGGGACTTGTTTTTATCTTGTGGGGAGCAAAGGCAACTGCTAAAAGTACTTTAATTAATGAGAACAAGCACCTGATATTATCCTCTGTTCACCCGTCCCCCTTATCTGCTTATCGTGGCTTTTTTGGAAGTAAACATTTTAGTAAGGCCAATGACTATTTAAACGAGAATAATTTATCTGTTATCAATTGGTGAGTATTCCTTTATATATTTGCAAATCATGAAATTGGAAAACGATCTTTATTTGAGAGCATCCAAAGGGGAATCAATAGAGCGATACCCAGTATGGTTGATGCGACAAGCTGGAAGAATTTTACCGGAATATCGAGCGGTTCGAGCAAGTGTATCTGGTTTTAAAGAATTGGCTGAAACTCCTGAATTGGCTTCAGAAGTTACGGTTCAGCCTGTAGATTTGTTGGGTGTCGATGCCGCCATTATTTTTTCTGATATTTTAGTTGTTCCAGATGCTATGGGCTTGCCCTATCAAATGATTGAAAAAAAAGGGCCTTGGTTTGAAAAAACAATTAAAACAGACTCAGATTTATCATTAATTGACAAAGATTTAGATGTAGAGGATCGATTAGCCTATGTTCTTGAAGCCATTTCTCTCACCAAACAGAAATTAAACAACCGGGTTCCTTTGATTGGTTTTGCGGGTGCTCCATGGACCATATTATGTTATATGGTAGAAGGTTCTGGTTCCAAAACATTTTCTCAAACACGCAAACTTTTATACACAAATTCACGATTGGCACATGAATTGCTACAACGAATAACTGATGTAACGATTGAGTATCTCAAAGCCCAACAAAATCATGGAGCAGATGCACTTCAGCTTTTTGATTCATGGGCAGGGATTTTGGGACATGATCAATATCAAGAATTTGGAATGAAATATATGAAACAGATTGTGGACGCGATAGAAGGACCATTTACAGTATTTGCAAAAGGAGCTTACAGCTCCTTGCCAAGTTTATTGGATTTGTCTTGTACTACGATTGGATTGGATTGGAATATGAATGTAAATACTGCGCGTTACTTGTGTGGAGAATCGAAAACGCTTCAGGGTAATTTGGATCCCTGCGTACTTTATGGTTCCCATAAAAATATTCAGTCTGAAACCTTTAAAATGTTGAAGTCTTTCAAAAGTCCTCGGCATATTGTAAATTTGGGCCACGGTGTTTATCCCGACATTCACCCAGAAAATGTCAAAACATTTATTAATACAGTTAAAAATTATGAAATTTAATCTATCTATTGGTTTAACCCTACTGTTATTTGTCGCAAGTAATCTAGTTGTTGCACAAAAAAGAGGTAAAAAAGGAAAGTCTACAAGTTCTGACGTATTGAACATGACATTTGAGAGATTGCAAGAGGATGAGGAAGTTTCTGATCTAGGTTCAATAACCTTGTTGGACAATGGGGTATTCTCTCCAACTGAAAATGCTGCGGATTTATTCCAAAAAGGTGCAGGGACAATTGCTGGTGTTCCTAATAATGCTTTTGGTAGTGAAGAAAGTGATGTTGATGGAGGAAAAACATACGCGGGTTTTGTTGCATATAAACCAGGTAGAGAATCTTCTTTAAGAAGCTACATTACGATTCCGTTTCTTAAAGGAAAAGGGAATGTATCTTTATCCAAAGGCTTAAAATATTGTATTCAGTTCAAGGTATCTTTGGCTGAATCATCGAAATATGCTTGTAATAATATCGGGGCTTATTTTACAAAAGAAGCACCATCAAGTAAATCAGGGATCATAAATGCACCAGAAAACTTGATTAGAGGAAAAAACAATAGAATTCATCAAGGTTTTTTTGGTTGGGATCAAGTTTGTGAAATTTATACTGCCAAAGGAGATGAGAAGTTTATTACGATCGGAAATTTTGATAAAAACGACAACACCAAGTGGATTCCAGTGAAAAAGCCAAAAACGTCGGAGGTAGAAACGCTCAAACATGCTTATTACTATATTGACAATGTTACTGTTAAACAAATTGATTCGGATGAAGACTGTAAATGTGTTGTAAATAGTCAGGCTGCGCATACAGAAGAATATTCAACTTTAATATATACCAAAGCAATTCACATAGAAGAGTCAATGTCAACTGCTGAAAAAGTGGCTGCGCAAGAATTGTTTTTTGGGTTTGGTAAAAACGCCTTTACCCCAAACTCAAAAGAGAGCTTGAAGTTAATTGCGGGTATTTTAAAAGCGGACCCTGCAACTACTATACAGATAAACGGTCACTCTGATAGCCAAGAAGAGGGATTGGGTGCTTCTAAAGAAGAGTTTAGTGACATGGGCATGGTTAGAGCAAATTACGTTAAACGCTACTTCTTAGCAAATGGTATTGATGAATCTAGAATTACTGTTAAATCTCATAGGGACACAGAAATTAGTCGAGAAATTGCTCCTAGTGTCGATGATGAAGAGCTCAAAGCAGCCAAAAGCCGACGGGTAGAGTTCCAGTTAAATTAATACAGATTATTTTATTTTTTGTAGCTCAAAGTGGAGTCTCTGTGTGGGAAGTCCTATCACATTGGTGTAACTGCCTTTAATTTCTTTGACTGCTACAAGACCTATCCATTCTTGAATCCCGTATGCACCTGCCTTATCCAAAGGTTTGAATTTGTCTATATAATATTGAATTTCTTTTGGTTTAATTTCATCAAAAATAATTTGAGTAGTTTCATGAAATTCAATCCATTTTTTACCGTAGACAATAGAAACGGCACTTACCACCTCATGGGTTTTGCCAGATAAAAGCTGAATGATTTCAAATGCTTCGCTTGTATTTTTGGGTTTGCCTAATATGGAGTTTTGAAAAATAACTACGGTATCACAGCAGATTAACACGTCATTTTCTTCAATTTTATTTAATAAGGATTTTGCTTTTTTATTCGCTAAATAAGGAGCAACATCATAAACGTTCATTTTCGAATCAAATGACTCATCAGCATGAGAGATTATAACTTCAAAAGAGTATCCCATTTCTTCTAAAAGATATTTTCTGCGTGGAGAACCCGAACCTAAAATTAGCCTCATTTTAAATGAATAATGCACTTAAACCAATAAGCATACTTAGTTTTAAAAGCGATTGACTGTATTTAACGAAAAGCTCATTTTTGAGCATCAAAATCATTATTAAGAAATTTATGCTTAAAGCAATCATTAAAATGTAATAAGTCCATTCACCAATTTTTAATTCATAAACCGGATATATTAGATTTAAAATAATGATTTGAAGACTCAATATGATGGCGATGATCAGTTTTGTGGTTTTTAAGCCATAAGTCATAGGGATTGATTTTACATGAATTTTTCGATCCCCTGGAATATCAGCAATATCTTTGCAAATTTCTCTAGCCAAATTCTGCATCGTAGCAAAAAAGGATAAAAGATAAATAATATGGAATTGAGGGTTTTCATACCACTGACCTTTTACCTGATAAAAAATTCCACTATCTTTTGAAAAGACAAAGAAGCTTAAAGTCAAAAGAGGAATAAATCCTGTCATTAGTGCAATGATGAGATTTCCAAAAAATATTTTTTTCTTAAAGTAGACGCTGTAAAACCACAATGTATTAATTGCGAATAGATTGATGAAAACATACCAAAATGTGCTGTATTTACTACTTAGATAAATGGAAATAATCAATGCTGAAAAATTAAAAACCCAATGAAGAATAATTGCCCATCTTCTTTTGATATGCTTGGAAATGATGAGTTTATGTGGCTTGTTTACGCGATCAGCTTTTACATCAAAATAGTCATTAATCATGTTTCCGGCTCCTGCTATTAAAGACGTTGAAAGTAGGAGTAAAACAAAGTCAAATCTACTTATATGAATTAAAGGGTTATCATAAGCCAAGGTGTAGTATACACCACACATTGTGGCCAAAATAATGAAAATGTTTTTAGGTCGAATCAACCTAAAAATGGATATTATAAGGTTTCCCGCCATACTGTTCTTCTATTTTGTTGATGTGCAGCCTCTTTCTCAGTTGAATTTTTCATATTGCTTATTTTGAGGTCAGAGAATATAGGGTTTGATGATCCGTATCCTTTATATGTCATTCGATCAGCCACAATTCCCTTTTTAATCAAATAGTTGTATACAGATTTGGCCCGTAATTCAGATAATGTTAGATTATTGTTTTCATCTCCTCTTGAATCCGTATGACCGCCCAATTCAATTTTAATCTCATTGTTTTGAATTAAATATTTGGCAAAAAGATCAAGTTCAATTTGCGATTCAGCCCTTAATTTAGATCTGTTCAAATCAAAAAACACATTTTTAAAAATGTTTTCCGCTGTTCTTGAGGCTGAATCAGACATTGTACTGACCTCAACGGGTTTGTTCATTGGAATATCAATATGGTAACTTTTTAGGTCATTTTCTTCTGATAAATCAAAATTGAGAGAATAGGGGTGGTAACCTTCATAAGTAACTGATATCGCATAATTACTGTTCATCGGTAACGCGACCATAAAAGTTCCAGTGATTTCATCAGCTTCAGAAACTATAATTTTTTCACCACTTGAGAGATCAAATAGTTCAAAGCTTCCAGGAATCGGTTTTTTAGTAAGCTTATCATACACGAATCCGTCAAAGTATAAAGTTTTTGTTGCTTGAGCTTCCTTTGGCAGTTTAAACGAATATATATCTAAATCGCCATAACCGCCTTCACGATTTGAAGCAAAATAGGCGATCTCACCTTCAGCTGAAACCATGAGGGAATTTTCGTCAAATTTTGTATTAATTGGGAATCCCAAATTTTCCGGTGAAGACCACTGACCATTTGGGAGCTTTCGGGTAACGTATAAATCTGAACCTCCCATCCCCGGATGTCCTTTTGATGCAAAATAAAGCGTTCTTCCATCAGGGTGGATGTGAACAGATTCTTCAGTATTTGGCGTATTAATATGATCGGGTAATCGCTGAGGAACTCCCCATGCACCATCTTTTTGGATATGAGATACATATATATCGCTGTTGTTATTTTTATTGCCTTTTATGCCTTTAATAAAATAGAGTGTTTTACCATCAGCAGACAATGACGGTTGAGACTCCCAATTCCCACTGTTTACGTATCCAGGAAGATTAATTGGGCCATACCATGTGTTTCCAATTTTTTTGGCATAAAAAAGATCACAGCTTCCCTTACCACTTCGGTTTTCTCCATAATAAGAGCCTGTTTGATCTGCACAGGCAACAAATACTAGATTCCGCCCATCTGCGGAAAGGGTAGGGGCCCCTTCATTATTACTCGTATTTATATTTTTAGGCATTGGAAATGATTTACCCCATGAACCATTTTCATCTTTGAGAGAAATAAAGAAATCCTCTTGTTGATAGAAGTCTCTTATTTTGAGTGGTAGAAGTCTTGTAAACAAGATGGTGCTGCCATCCACAGTAAGGGCAGGGTAGTATTCCGGAAATGAAGTGTTTACGCCAGGTCCAAGATTGATTGGATTAAAAGGTTTTGGATTCTTAATAGCATGTCTTGCAAATTCAGCACTTCGTTTGATCTTGTAGGTTTCTTTGCTCAAAACAGAACTGGCATTCGGGTTTTTCAAGAAAATGTCAGCATATTTTATGCTTTCGTCATAATTTCCAAGAGCCAAGTTAAGATTGGCCAAATAACAATAAGTAGAACCTGACTTACTATGAAGAGGGTTGATATCTAAAGCCTTTTCGTAATGCTTGATGGCTAACGGATAATTATTTGAGTATTCATGAAACTCGCCTGAAAGTAAATGGGCTTCCCAAAAGTTAGGATCTTTTTGTAAAGCCTGCTTCAAAACCTCAATAGCATCTTTATAATTTGGCTCATAGGTGTTTTCGTCAAAGGATTCACTCGGAATTTTTTTTGCTTTTTCAAAAAGTTTAATGGCTTTTTTGCTTCTCGTTGAATAGCCAAATTGTGCTTTAGCGCAAGAACCCAAAAAACAGGTAAGAAAAAGAAAAAACAAGAACTGAAATTTCATAAGAGAAAGTTAAGGAATATTCATGTATTTGTGGGTTTGTAACGATATTTTCCATCCTTTGTTACGTTTTACAAATGTCACAATTTCATTCATTAATTGATCCCTTTTTGACCATTCTGGTTGGATATACAGAAGACAATCCTTATTTACTTTTTTTGCATGTTCAATTGCCCAATCAAAATCTGACTTATGATAAATCACGACTTTAAGTTCATTTGCTTTTTCATACGCTTCATTGATGGGTTTTTTGAATTTTTTAGGTGAAAATGTATACCAATTTAGTAACCCTTTAAGCGGATAACATCCCGAGGTCTCTATAGATATTGTTTTTCCAATAGACTTTAAACCTTCACAAAGTTCTGATAAGTCATACATAGCGGGCTCTCCTCCAGTAATAACCACTAATTCAGGATCAATATGAGTAACCCGATTAATAATGTCGTTTACTTTACAATGAGGATGATTGTTAGCATCCCAACTTTCTTTAACATCACACCAAACGCAGCCAACATCGCATCCGCCAAGACGAATGAAATAAGCAGGGGTTCCTGTGTATTTACCCTCTCCTTGGATGGTGAAAAACTCCTCCATTATTGGTAATTCATCGGACATTTTATTCAAATTTGGATGTAAAGTTAATCAATTGACTTGTTTCGGATAAAGTAAATTGATTATCTATCATATTCTGATATATAGAATTTTGAATATTCGTTATAATTCCTGAGTATCAGTATTTAGTTATATTTGTTTAACAAACTTCTTACTTATGATAAAATTATATTTCTCTATTATATCGTTATTCTTGACAACAGGAATGATGGCACAGCAGATTAACAATGGTAATATGGAGGACTGGGATGATCTTGGTTCATCTGAAGAAGAGCCTGTAAATTGGAACAGTTTTATGTCTGCTACTGGCGGGCTCGCATTTTTTGGTTCTCAACAAGTAGAGCGGTCGACAGATGTTTCCGCATCTTCAACGGGTATGTATAGCGCTAGGGTTTTTTCGAAAAGCACCTTGGGGATAATTGCCAATGGAAATTTAACTTTGGGAAGGATAAATATGGGTAGTAGTACACCAAGTAGTCCTGATAACTACAATTATACCAGTACAGGAGATTCTGATTTTTCACAGGCGCTAACAACAATGCCTGATTCATTGGTTTTTTGGGTGAAATATAATGCAAATAGCAATGCGGACTCTGCTAGAGTTCGTGCTGTAATTCATGATGATTATGATTACAGGGATCCAACAGATGCTGGTTCTGAATCTCATACAGTAGCCGTTGCTAGCTTAAATTATCTACCGACTAATGGATGGGAAAGAAAAGTAATTCCTTTTCAATATACAGGGCCTTCTTCTACACCAGAATATATACTGATTACTTTCACGACAAATAGTATTCCTGGAGGAGGTTCCGCAGGTGATGAGGTATTTATTGATGATGTTGAATTAATATATAACTCATCATCAGAAATAAACGATATTCAGATGAACAAATGGATAGCTTATCATCAAGTTGCTGGTCTGCAACTTTCCAATGAATTTGAGTTGAATGAAAATCTTTATGTAAACAATTTGATGGGGCAAATAATTCATTCAGGAACCGTGGAAGAATTACGAGGAATCAAACTTAATACTGGAATGTATATTGTCTCGCATCATTCAGGGGCTTCTAAAATAATTTCTGAATAAATAATATGGCTAAATTCTTTTCTTGCCTCCCATTCCTTTTGATTGGTTTTTTTTCATTTGCACAAAAAAATTCAAAAATTTATGGAAAGGTTACGGATGAATCTGGAGAAGTATTAGCCGGAGCTTCAGTAATATACAGAACGGATGTTTCTATTGGTTCTATTGCTGATTTTGATGGGAAATTTGAACTGATGGTTCCTGCTGGTAAATGCAAATTAATTTGCAGATACACAGGCATGAAAACGGATACAGTTACCTTTAACTTGAGTCTAGAAGAGCAAAAAGAGGTAAACTTTACCCTTTTTTCTTACATCAAGGAATTTAAGGAGGTAGATGTTAAAGTAGGTAAATTTGATAAGCCTATTGAAGAGCAGACTGTATCAATGATTGTAATCAAGCCTGAGCTTATTGAAAATAAAAATACCAGAAGCATTGAAACGGCGTTAGACCAAACTCCTGGTTTAAATATATTAGACGGAGAGCCTCAAATAAGAGGAGGTAGTGGGTTTACCTTCGGAGTGGGATCCAAAGTGGCCGTGATCGTAGATGATATGCCAATGCTTTCTGGAGATGCAGGGCGGCCTGAATGGGGATTTATTCCTGTTGAAAACATTAGTCAGATAGAGGTCGTTAAAGGAGCAGCATCAGTATTGTCTGGGAGTTCAGCACTTTCTGGTTCTGTTAATATCAGAACGGCATACCCGACCTCAAAACCAAAAACCAAAATCAATATTTATTCGGGCGTTTATTCAAAACCCAATCAAGAAGATGCAACATGGTGGAATCAATACCCTGGTATTTTTGGAGCCAACTTTTTACATTCGCAAATGTTTGGTAATCTAGATTTCGTAGTTGGCGGAAATATTAATTACGATCATGGGTATATAGGTCCTCCGATAACTGATTCGGTAGTTGCCATCCTTTTTCCTGACACCCTTACTAATTTTAATGAGTCAGACCTCATTTCCAAAAGAGCTAGGATGAATTTTAATTTGAGATACCGTTCTAAAAAAATCAAAGGGCTTAGTTATGGCTTGAACGGAAATTTTATGATAATGCATACCAATATGCCATTGGCTTGGCTAAATGACTCATCTGGTCTGTATCGTGCTTATCCCGGGGCTATATTTCTACAAGACCAAACCATATTCAATCTTGATCCATTTGTACATTTTTTTACCGAGACAAATGGAAAACATTATTTGAGAGGAAGGTTGTTGCGTGTGGATAATGAAATGAGTGCAAATCAATCCAATAATGCAACTACTTTTTATGGAGACTATATGTTTAAAAAGAAATATAAAGAGTTTAAAAACCTAGAGTTTGTTGGAGGACTTACATCAACCTATACGAATTCATTTG
>CALKHF010000022.1 GCA_938092255.1 uncultured Flavobacteriales bacterium
CTCATCGTTATTGGCTGAAATTGTAGCAATCTGCTCAATCTTGCTATTATCAGAACCCACTTCTTTTGAAAGTTTTTTAAGGTTAGCTACAACTTCCTGTACCGCCTTGTCAATGCCTCTCTTAAGATCCATTGGATTAGCTCCAGCAGCTACATTCTTTAATCCTGCGCCTATAATTGCTTGTGCAAGAACTGTGGCTGTTGTTGTCCCATCACCTGCAATATCAGCCGTTTTAGATGCTACTTCTTTTACCATTTGAGCACCCATATTCTCAACTTCATCCTCAAGTTCTATTTCTTTTGCCACTGTCACACCATCTTTTGTAATGTGCGGAGCACCAAATTTCTTACCGATAACAACATTTCTTCCTTTCGGACCTAGTGTCACCTTGACCGCATCTGCAAGAGCATCAACTCCCTTTTTAAGTTTTTCTCGTGCTTCTACATCAAAAAATATATCTTTTGCCATTTTTTTTTTCTAATTGATTAACAAATCCCGTAAATATCCGATTCTTTCATTATCAGATAATCTTCATTTTCTATTTTAATCTCTGTTCCAGAATATTGACCATACAATACGGAGTCCCCAGATTTAACTGACATTAATTCGTCCTTTTTTCCAGGTCCAACAGCGATTACCTTTCCTTTTAAAGGCTTTTCCTTTGCCGTGTCAGGTATTATAATACCACTTGATGTTTTTTCTTCAGCAGCCACTGGTTCTATAAGAACTCTATCTGCTAATGGTTTAAATTTAACTGCCATTTTATCTTAAATTTTATTTTAAAGGTGTACAACGAAATTTGTGCCAAGTAAAAAAACAAGACATTTTAACCTAAAAGAAGATTTTTAAATTATAAATATGTCATAGAAGATGACATACTGACACTAAATATACTATTGATTTTGTTCCTGAGGAGTTTGACCTTGTTCCGTTTTTGCTTTCTCAGCTACTTTTTTAGCCTTTGGTTGTCTCATCGTAATGATTATACTCGCTGCGACTATAATTCCAGCCAGTGACCAGGTCAATTTATCAATGAATTCATTTGTCTTTTTAACACCGCCTAACTGGCCTGGTGATCCAAAATCAGAGCTTAAGCCTCCTCCCTTCGGGTTTTGAATATACACGACAAAAATAAGAAGTATACTTGCCAAGAGAACTAGGATTGATAATATAGCGTCCATTTATATAATTTTAGATTTAATTTTTTCAATTTGGTTTGCAAAGAAAATCTTTTTTTCGGGAAATATCAAAATTAATTGCTCATATGTTGATATTGCCATCAGATAATTACCTTGACTCTCAAAAACTTTTGCCAACGTTTCGCTCACTGGGAGATTCTTTTTAGCAATACTTTCTTTTGCCTTTGCTTGAGGTTTGAAGAAGTCTTTTTTAGGTTTTTCAAAAGTTAAATACTCTTTTGAATTACTTTCGTCACTGTTTTGATCACCTTGTCTCAACCAATCATTAAAGCTCTTCGGAGATTCATTGGATTGATCTGTGACGAGGGCTTCAATGTATTTTTCATTTGATTCCTTTTTCTCTTCTTTTACAGAATCTTGAATACTTCCGTTATTTTCAATTTCATTGATGATGTTATCAGAAATAACATTTGAAACAATAAGTTTATCAAGTTCATCGTCTTCTTGCATTGAATGCAAGGCATCTGATTCCTTAGAGGGCATATGAATCTCATTTTCCTTTTCATCACTATGAACGGCTTCAACATTAGAAAACCTTTCTCCGTCCGGGGAATGTTCTTGCAATTCACTGATTTCAGAGCCTCTTATTAGGTCATAAATGATTTCTCTTGAATTTAAGTGAACTGCATATTCTTCAAGTTCCTTTTGGAACCTCATGTCATTGGTTAATGAAAGAGATTTTAAATAAACGACAGTAAAAGTAGAACACCACGGATATAAATTCATCAATTCCTTGAAAACGGAGGAATCTTCAAAATTAAAATCTGAAGAAAACAGTTTTTGCTCAATATTTTTTTTGTCTAACTCTACCAATTTGATAATAACTTATTAATGACATCTTGTGATATTTGACTATTAATATCATCGATTAATTGACTCTCTACAGATGCTAAATTAACATTTGAATCAAAATCAGCAAATCTTGTGGAAACAAACTTAACATTTTGAGCTTCAGGACTATTAATGATTAATTCAAACTGCACTCGAATCGTTAATCTATTTTGAGTTGCATTGTCATTTTGCTGAATGGCAATAGGAGAGACATTATAACCAGAAATCAGTCCTGTAATTACAATTTCACCTTCATTACTTGTGTTCAGGGTGAGTCTCGTATTATTCTGAATACCATCTTTAAGAATTTCAGTCAATACTGGACCATAGCTAAGCGGACAATTAGGTGCATTGTTCTCAATCATTTCAATCGTAAATGTTTTCCACTCCTCTGGCATAGACCCTGAATCTTTAAAACTTACGCTCGACGGCCAACATGAAGCTAAAAATATAGGAAAAAGCGATAAAAAATAAAATGCTTTTATCCTCATTTGTCGGTGAGATTATATTCTTTGATTTTTCGGTATAGCGTCCGTTCAGATATGCCCAATTCACTTGCCGCGTATTTTCTTTTCCCTCTGTGTTTGTCCAATGCTTTTTTAATGAGCTCTTTTTCACGATCTTCAAGAGATAGAGATTCTTCTACTTCCTGGTGAACTTCAAAATTTCCGCGATCATCAATGTCTATATTATTTCCGGACTCAGGCAATGTTCTTGCTACTGACATCGGATTGCTTTCAACATCACTATACATCCTATTCACTATGGCAGTTTGACCATCAGTTAGTGAAATTTCACCACCTTTAGATATAATATCTACCACTAGTTTTTTGAGCTCCGTTAAATCTTTCTTCATATCAAATAAAAACTTATACATCAATTCTCTTTCACTAAAATCGTTATCAGGTTTGCTTTTCCTTAGTACCAGATCAGTACTCTCGCTTTTTGTTTGAATATAATTAGACAATGTTAAGCCATTGATATCTCTTGTTGTCTCTATAACGGACAATTGTTCCACCAAGTTCTTTAGCTGCCTAATATTACCTGGCCATTGGTATGACTCTATTAGTTGAACAGCATCCTCGCTTAATTTTATTGCTGGCATTCTATACTTCTCGGCAAAATCATGCGCAAATTTTCTAAACAATAAATGAATATCTTCTTTTCTATCTTTTAGAGCAGGGAGTTGAATTGGTACTGTATTTAATCGGTAATATAAATCTTCTCGAAATTTACCTGAAGAGATGGCTGCGATCATGTTTTCATTTGTCGCTGCAACTACTCTTACATTGGTTTTGATCACTTTAGACGCACCTACCCTCATGAATTCTCCTGTTTCTAAAACACGAAGTAACCTCACCTGGGTCTGCATAGGCAACTCTGCAACCTCATCCAAAAAAATGGTCCCTCCGTCTGCTACCTCAAAGTAACCAAGCCGACTTCCGGATGCTCCTGTAAATGAACCCTTTTCATGACCAAAAAGCTCTGAATCTATAGTCCCTTCTGGTATTGCTCCACAGTTGACAGCTATATACTGACCATGCTTTCTTGAGCTTAATTGATGTATTACCTGTGGAATAATCTCTTTTCCTGTGCCGCTTTCACCAGTAACCAAAACAGATATGTCGGTTGGGGCAACCTGTGCAGAAACTTCCAACGCACGGTTTAAAACGGGAGTATTTCCAATGATTCCAAATCTCTGTTTTATTTGCTGAACAGTCATTCTTATTTTAATTAATTTCTTCTCCTATTAGAGTTGCTGAAGTACACTCGTTTATTCTCACCTTAACATAATCACCTTTTCCCCCTTTTCCCTTCGGAAAAACAACCATCGAATTTCTACTCGTTCTTCCACACATGTGCTCACTTGATCTTTTTGATTCCCCTTCTATTAAAACCTTTTCAATCATGCCAATTCGTGTTTTATTGGACTCAAGACTGTAATCTAATTGTTTTTCAATTATCTCAGAAAGTCGACTGGACTTAACTTCTTCAGGCACATCATCTTCAAATTTACGTTCTGCCAGTGTTTTAGGTCTCTCAGAATATTTAAACATGTAAGCAAAGTCATATTTTACAATATCCATTAAAGAAAGTGTATCGGAATGTTCTAAATCCGTTTCACCACAAAAGCCAGATATCACATCCGTTGAAATGGCACAATCAGGTATAATTTTTTTGATTGCTTCAATTCGTTGCAAATACCATTCACGGGAGTAACCTCGATTCATACGTTTTAAAACATCAGAATTACCTGATTGAACTGGCAAGTGAATATAATTACACAAATTCTCATATTTTGCCATAGCATGCAATACGTCATCTGTCATATCTTTAGGGTGGGATGTAGAAAAACGAACCCTCAAATCAGGCGATACTTTAGCGACCATCTCCATTAACTCAGCAAAATTTACAGTTGATTCCTCAGGATTCTTTATTTCTCCTTTGTTTGTAATGTTCCAACGATAGCTATCGACATTCTGCCCGAGTAAAGTTACCTCCCGATATCCTTTTGAAAAAAGCTCTTGACACTCCTGAACTATTGTTTCGGGATCCCTTGATCGCTCTCTTCCGCGAGTAAAAGGAACCACACAAAAAGAACACATATTATCACAACCACGCATAATCGTCACAAAAGCAGAAACTCCACCTTTATCCAAACGAACAGGAGATATATCTGCATAAGTTTCGTCTCTGGACAATAGAACATTAACCGCCCTTTGACCTGTCCCTACCTCATCAATTAAATTTGGAAGATCGCGATAAGCATCTGGCCCAGCGACCAAATCGACTAATTGCTCTTGATCAAGGAGTGATTTTTTCAATCTTTCAGCCATGCAACCCAATATCCCTACAACCAAGTCGGGATTGTCATTCTTTTTCTTTTTGAATTCGGTCAATCTGTTTCTAACGCGCTTTTCTGCATTTTCTCTAATAGAGCACGTATTTATTAATACCACATTTGCCTCATCAATATTTCTTGTGGTCGAGTAACCATTATTGTTCATTATTGAAGCAACAACCTCACTATCAGAGAAGTTCATTTGACACCCATAACTCTCGATATATAATTTTTTTGAACCGACTGAACCAGCCACGACATCATCATCATGCACCTCACCTTGTCTCTCTTCTAAAATAACCTTATTATCGTCTAACATAAATGAAAATAAATTTAGGCTACAAAATTACTAAAAACATCAAGTCTGACAAAATGTCATAATGTTTTTTAACATCTCTTTATTCTTTTTAACCTATGGTTAATATGTTAAAAAAGAAATTATTTCAAACAAACATTTGAAAGTTGACGTTAAGAAAACATACATTTGCCAAATATCAAAACACGATTATGTCAAAAAATTTAGTCATCGTTGAGTCACCAGCTAAAGCAAAAACCATAGAAAATTATTTAGGTAAGGAGTATGTAGTGAAATCAAGCTTTGGTCATGTCAGAGATCTTGCAAAAAAAGGTTTGTCTGTCGATATTGAAAATGGTTTCGACCCTGTTTATGAAGTCTCAACAGATAAGAAACAAATTGTTTCAGAACTCAAAAAACTTGCAAAAGCAGCTGAAATTGTTTGGTTAGCGACAGATGAGGATCGCGAAGGAGAGGCTATTTCTTGGCACTTAAAAGAAACCTTAAAACTCGAAAAAAAAGATACTCGAAGAATTACATTTAACGAAATAACCAAAACTGCTATTTTAAAAGCAATTACCCAATACCGAAAAGTTAATCAAAAGCTTGTGGATGCACAACAAGCCCGACGAATATTGGACCGAATCGTTGGTTTTGAACTTTCACCAGTTTTATGGAGAAAAATCAGACCCAGTCTTTCTGCAGGTAGAGTACAATCCGTTGCCGTAAAATTAATCGTTGAAAGAGAAGAAGAAATTCAGAAATATGAATCCAAAACATATTTCAAAGTGAATGGAGCATTTAAATCATCAAAGGGGAATATCTCTGGTGATTTGTCTACACAGTTTGATTCATTGGAGGAAACAGAATCATTTTTAAACAGTTCAATAGGCAAAAATTTCATTATAAATTCTGTTGATAAAAAACCGGCAACAAAAAAACCATCGGCCCCCTTTACAACTTCTACATTACAGCAGGAAGCGAGCTTAAAATTGGGGTTTTCAGTTTCAAGAACCATGTCCGTGGCTCAAAGGCTTTATGAATCGGGGCACATTACCTATATGAGAACAGACTCTGTAAACCTTTCGCAATCTGCGAGAGAAAGTGCCCAAAAAAGTATCATTGAAAATTATGGGAAGAATTATTCAAACCCAAAACAATATACCACAAAATCGAGTGGAGCACAAGAAGCTCATGAAGCCATAAGACCAACAAATTTTGATGTCAAAGAAGTTGATATGGAGCATGATGAATCACGTTTGTATGAATTAATTTGGAAAAGAGCCATTTCAAGCCAAATGAGTGATGCGAAGTTGGAAAGAACGACTATTAAAATTGGAGCAGATGGGTTGAAGGAATATTTTAACTGTAAGGGTGAGGTAATTGTTTTTGATGGATTTTTATCTGTTTACATCGCGAGTAATCTTCAAGAGTCTGATGAGGATGAGACCCACGGTCTTCTACCTCAAGTATCAGAGGGTGAGAGCGTAGACTCAAACAAAATAATTGCAACCCAACGTTTTTCAAGACCGCCTGCTCGGTTTGTTGAGGCCTCCCTTGTTAAAAAACTAGAAGAATTGGGTATTGGAAGACCATCGACATACGCCCCTACAATTTCGACTGTCCAAAAGAGAGGATATGTTGAAAAGAAATTGAAGGACGGAGTTGAAAGATCCTATAAACAATTGATCCTAATGAATGAAAACATTACAACGGAAGATAAAACTGAAATTACAGGTCGAGAAAAAAATAAGTTATCACCAACTGACATTGGAATTGTAGTGACTCACTTTCTTCAAGATAACTTTGAGCAAATTATGGATTATCAATTCACTGCAAAAATAGAAAGTCAATTTGATAATATAGCCAAAGGCAATTTAGAATGGAAAAAAATGCTTTCTGAATTTTACACTCCATTCCATAATGGTGTTGAAGACACTACTGAAAATGCAGAAAGAGCTACTGGCGAAAGACATCTGGGAGAGCATCCAGATAATGGCAGAAAAGTAATTGTGCGAATTGGTAAATTTGGACCAATGGCGCAGGTTGGAGATGAAAAAGAAGATGGTGAAAAACCAAAATTCGCATCACTTTTGGATACACAATCAATTAATTCAATAACGCTGGATGAAGCATTAGAACTTTTCAAGCTTCCTAGAATTCTTGGAGAATATGAGGGCAAAGAAGTGAAAGTAAACATTGGTCGATTCGGTCCTTATGTGCAAGTTGAAAGAATATTTTCGTCAATTCCAAAAGAAATGGATCCTATGGATATCTCTCTAGACGAGGCAATCGTTTTACATGTAGAAAAAATAAAACAAAGCGAAGCCAATAAAATCAAGACCTTTTCCGAAGAGCCCGACTTGTTTGTTTTAAAAGGAAAATATGGCCCTTACATTAAAAAAGGCAAAAAGAATTTTAAAATTCCGAAAGACAAAGTTGCAGAAGATCTTGACCTGAAAGAATGTTTAGAAATCATTGAAAATCAGCCAAAAAAAACAAGAGGAAAAAGAAAAGCCTCTAAGTAATCTTAACATGACAATTAGAAATTTTTAACTTTACTCTATGAACGGTAGCGTGAATAAAGTAATTCTAATTGGGAATCTTGGCAGAGATCCTGAAGTGAGAAAGCTCGAAAATGGAGCCACTCTTGCCTCATTTTCAATTGCAACATCCGAATCCTACACGGATAAACAATCTGGGAAGAAAATTGAGAATACCGAATGGCATGATGTGGTTTTATGGAGAGGGTTAGCAGAAGTAGCTGAAAAATACCTTAAAAAAGGAACAAAAATATATGTTGAAGGCCGTCTAAAGAAAAAATCTTGGCAAGATCGAGAAGGAAACACAAAGTATAATGTTGAAATTGTCGGTGATGAAATGACCATTCTTTCGCGTCCAGAATTAAAAGACAAGCCAAAAACACCATACACGGTTGAAAATAAAACGGAAAACTCTAAAATTGATAATTTAGAAACCGATCCTAATGATTCTTTACCCTTTTAAATGGAAATCGCAGAACCCCCGTCCCACATAATGAACTTGCTTGTCATAAAACCTGATGGAAATGTTATTTTATTCATCATCATTGTAGTGGTTCTATTGATTTTATCCGCGCTTGTATCTGGAGCTGAATCAGCTTTTTTTTCATTGTCTCCTCAGGATATAGACCAGTTGAAGCAAGAGAATTCTCCAAAATCAAAACTCATTTTAGATTTATTGAATACCCCAAAGGAACTACTAGCAACCATTCTTATTGCCAATAATTTTTTAAATGTTGGCATTGTAATTCTTTCAAGTTTCATCATTAATCACTTTTTTCCATTAGAGGAAAGCTATCTTCGATTTTTCATTGAAGTTATTGGGATAACACTTTTAATTTTGCTCTGGGGAGAGGTGATTCCTAAAATATTTGCGGTTAAAAATGCCACCAAAGTGTCTAGAATCATGGCGCGGCCCTTAAACTTTTTATATAAATCCTCACCTATCTATTGGATTGCAAACCTCTTGGTCAAAAGTTCAAGGATTTTTAGTGGGAAGGGAAAAGCAACCGTAAACATTTCATCTTCTGACTTGGAACAGGCTGTTGCTATTACAAAAGAAGAAACTGCAGAAGAAGACCATAAAATACTAGAAGGAATTGTGAAATTTGGTAAAACAGAAGCTTCACAAATCATGAAACCACGTGTAGAAGTGGCTGCTGTTGATGTCGAAATGAAATTTAGTGAAATCAAACAATTCGTTCTTGATTCCGGTTTCTCTAGGATACCAGTATATAAAGATACAGCTGATCAGGTTACAGGGATTCTATATATAAAAGATCTTCTACCCTATCTTAATCAAGATGATAAATTCAAATGGCAAAGTACCTTGCGAAAACCATTCTTTATACCGGAAAATAAAAAAATCAACGACCTTCTTCAGGATTTTAAAAACTTAAAAATGCACTTATCAATCGTTGTTGATGAGTACGGAGGAGCATCTGGCATTGTGACCTTAGAAGATATTTTAGAAGAGATAGTAGGTGATATCACTGATGAATTTGATGAGGAAGACTTGGTATACACCAAAGTGGATGAACGCACATTCATCTTTGAAGGAAGAACATCATTAATGGACTTTTACAAGGCATCGAAAATAGAAAATGCCCTTTTCGAAAATTTAAAAGGTGAAGCAGAAACCCTTGGCGGATTTGTTATTGAACAAGCTGGCCGGATACTTAAGAATAATGAGTTTATTGTTGTAGGAAAACACAAAATCATCGTCGAGTCATCTGATAAAAGAAGAATTAAAACCCTTAAAGTGATTTCAAATCATGAATAATATTCGATTTAATACAATTGTTATCCTCTTTTCTGGCCTGATGGTTTTTACATCTTGTGAAGATCAAGCTCAAAATCCAAAACCTCCAACTTTTCTAAAACAAGAACTACCTGAGCATTCCTACCACATGGAAAAAGGAGCAGCCCCTTTTCAATTCAATATTTCTGATTACAGCACACTTAAAACACCTTTGAATTGTAATGAGTATTATTGTGAACAAGAAATTTATTTAGGTAATGAATTTAATGGCAACATCAATCTATTTTACAAAAAAGTAGATCACCCAGATTCGATTCGACGCCTCATTAACTTTTCTAATGAGGAGGTTGACTTTCACAAAATGAAAGCCTCTGATATTGCGTACAATCAAATCATCGATAATGAAAGTAAGGTTTACGGTACTTTATTCGAACTAAAAGGAGATGTTGCTACAAATTTCCAATTCTACTTGACGGATTCTACACAAAACTTTGTTCGGGGAGAGCTTGTCCTAAATTGTGTTCCCAAGTATGATTCATTAAAACATGTACTCAGCTATCTAAAAGAGGATTTAACGGAAATGATCAACACATTTGAATGGCAATAAGACTAAACGGAAAGGCTATTCTAGCTTTAGGAAGTAATCTTGGAAACAAAGAAGATAATCTGAAAAAATGTATTTTTTTAATTGGTGAAAAAATTGGCCGAGTAATTTCCATATCAGATTATTATAAAAACGATCCTGTAAATTTTGAATCGGATAATGAGTTTATCAATATGTGCATTGAGGTATCCACAAACTTGGCACCTTTAGAAATGTTAAATGTTATAAAATCAATAGAAGTCGATATGGGAAGAGTCAAAACCACATCCTCATATGAAGACCGAATTATTGATATTGATATTGTTCTTTACAATGAGCTTGTTTTGGATATAAACGGTTTAACAATCCCGCACCCCAAATACAAAAAGAGGGATTTTGTCCTAAGCCCAATGAACCAAATAGGTGAGTACCTTGACCCACAAGTTTTTTTAAGTTGCGTACAACTCTTAAAATAAAAAATGAAAAGATACCCTAACTTAATTGACTCTTCATTTATTCTTATTAACTTTGCGCATAATTTTGAAAA
>CALKHF010000023.1 GCA_938092255.1 uncultured Flavobacteriales bacterium
GTCAGAAGATAAAAAGATAATATTTTCAATGGTCGGGGTGACCAAATTAACACCTCAAGGAAAGCAAATCATTAAGAACATTCACTTGTCCTTTTTCTATGGTGCCAAAATTGGGATTATTGGTTTAAACGGTTCGGGGAAGTCAACTGTAATGAAAATTATTGCTGGCTTGGATCAAGCGTATCAGGGCGACGTGGTTTTTTCTCCGGGATACTCTGTGGGGTATTTGCCTCAGGAGCCTGAGTTGGACCTAAATAAAACAGTCAAAGAAATCGTAATGGAAGGTTGTCAAGAAACGGTAGACGTTCTTAAAGAGTACGAAGAGATCAATAATTCTTTTATGGATGAAGAGGTATTAAATAATCCTGATAAAATGGAAAAACTCATTGCTCGTCAAGGAGAGGTTTCTGATAAAATTGATGCTTTAGATGCATGGGAACTTGATACCAAACTTGATCGAGCAATGGATGCTTTAAGATGTCCGCCTAACGATCAGAAAATTGAGACTTTATCAGGAGGGGAAAAAAGACGAGTGGCCCTTTGTCGTTTGTTATTAAAAAATCCTGATGTATTGCTTTTGGATGAGCCTACCAATCACCTTGATGCAGAGTCAATCGACTGGTTAGAGCAGCACTTGCAACAATATAAAGGAACGGTTATCGCAGTAACTCACGACAGGTATTTTCTCGATAATGTTGCGGGTTGGATTTTAGAGTTGGATAGAGGAGAGGGGATTCCATGGAAAGGGAATTACACTTCTTGGTTAGAACAAAAAGGAAAAAGACTAAAAGAAGAAGAAAAAACAGAGTCCAAACGTCAGAAGGTGCTGGCCAGAGAGCTCGAATGGGTAAGGATGAACCCCAAAGCAAGACAGGCCAAGAACAAGGCACGTATTCAAAACTATGAAAAAATGCTTTCTGAAGATACCAAACAAAAGGAAGCAACATTGGAAATCCCAATACCAAATGGACCGCGTTTAGGGACAAATGTGATCGATGCTGAATCTGTTTCAAAATCTTTTGGAGACAAGCTTCTTTATGACAACCTGAATTTCAAACTTCCTCCTGCAGGAATTGTGGGTATTATTGGGCCAAACGGTGCTGGTAAGACTACCATTTTTAAAATGATTATGGATGAATTGAGTCCTGATTCAGGAGAGTTTCAAGTGGGTGAAACCGTAAAATTGGGATACGTAGATCAAACACACAAAGACATTCAGGCAGAAAAATCTGTTTTTGACGTTGTATCCAATGGATTAGAGTATGTAGAGGTGGGAAACCAGAAAATCAATTCAAGGGCTTATCTCTCTAAGTTTAATTTTAATGGTTCAGATCAAAACAAGAAGGTAGGGGTATTGTCAGGAGGAGAACGAAATCGTTTGCATTTGGCAATGACTCTGAAGATTGAGGCCAATGTGCTTCTTCTTGATGAGCCAACCAACGACATTGATGTAAATACCTTGAGAGCTTTGGAGGAGGGCATACAAAACTTTGCAGGCTGTGCCGTCGTGATTTCACACGACAGATGGTTTTTGGATCGGATTTGTACGCATATACTCGCTTTTGAAGGGGATTCTGAAGTGTATTGGTTTGAAGGAACTTATTCTGACTATGAAGAAAACCGTAAAAAGCGATTAGGGGACGCTGGTCCTAAACGGATTAAGTATAGGAAGATCGTTTAGTCACAAATTCTTCCTTTGTGCTCGCCATTTTTAAAGTGAGCATCCAAAGCTTCTAGTTCTTGGACAAGTTCTTGACTCGGCGCGGTATTCTGAAGTTGGCGAAGATCTGGTTGACCTGCATCTACCCATGCAGTATACCAAATGGACCCTATGGCAATGATGGCTTTTTTCATTCTGCGTTCAACCATATCATTCATTTTCTGGTGGTATAAATCACAAAATTCTTTAGAGTATGCTTTGACGGTTACGTTGCCGCGTCGCTCATAGCTGTATTTTCGATCTGAAGGTATTTCATTGGTTGTTTCTATTTCCATCAAAAGAACTGAGTCAAGAGCCATGTGAGACCCCCGAACAGCCTCCCATGCATGGCCTAGCACATCTTTTACGTAGGTTGACTTACCTACGAAGTAATCATAGGTGTCAGCATTGATCTCTACGAGTCGACTTTCCCAGAGTCCATGTATTCCTTTTTGATTGGTCATTTGACCATTATAGTTCTCTGTCGTGTGAAGCGGTACGTGAGCGTCTCCGATGTAATGGCCAATATCTGCTGAATATTTGAGTATGAGGTCTAGGTTTTTGCGTTCAAAAGCACGTTGTAGCTTATATTTGACTCTCTGAATGTGCCAAGGAACAATACCATAAGCCATGAGGGTGTCTTCTGAAAATTTTTCTACAGCGTCATTCCATTTTTTTGGCATTACCTCGAAGGGGTCTTCTCCTTCATGATAAAAATGATCGAGATCGATGTAATGACAAGGTGCCTCACCATCCATGGCATATCTTCTTTTGTCCGGATCTACAGCATGTTCAGTAATATATTCAATGTGCTCTTTGTAAAACCCAAACATTTCACTTGGCAAAGTAAAAACAGAAAGTCTATTGATTTTCTTGTGTCCATAAAAACCCCAGTTTACCTTGTCAGGGACCTGTTTTGCATTTGTAAAAAGAAGTAGCGCAGAAATGAATAATACAGTTTTCATACTAAAGTTTAGTTAACTTTCCGTCCTTTAATATAGGAATAACGCTTGTCTTATTTGGTGTCAAGCAATATTTAATGTCTTCATTAAGGTTTAAATTTTTTAACCTTCTTCTGTGAGAGCTTGATTTTAAGTACCCCATGTAATTATCCTTTGCCGATAGATAGAGGTATTTGGCCGCAATCGATGAATCTTCTACGGAGGTAAAATCACCTGTATTGATTAAAGCATCTGATATTGCACCTGCACAAATCGTGTCTTCAAGGTTGAATTTATCCTGCCATCCGGAGCAAAGGCAAAGGGTGTTTTTATTTTGTTTGATGAGCCATTCTGTTAATGCATCTAGATTGGCTAAGGCGCCAATAACTACCGTATCTGCGTCTTTGGCTACAGCTATTGATTTTGTTCCATTGGTGGTGGTAAGTACGACATCTTTTCCTCTAAACTCATCTTTCATATATGAGTAGGGGGAGTTTCCAAAATCAAAACCCTCAACAATCTGTCCTTTACGTTCTGCACCAACCAAGTACCCCTTTTTCTTATACTCTAGAGCGTCTTCTAATGTCGGTACAGGGATGATTGATTTGATTCCATATTCAAAGGCGACACAAATAGCTGTAGTGGCTCTCAAAACATCAATCACAACCACAATTTCAAATTCATCTTTGAAGTAATGATATTCCCCTGGAGTATAACAAACCTCTACACGCTTTCTTTTTTCTTCCATAATTACGATTGATAAAATTAAGAATATGATTGAACTTTTGATACTGTAAATGAATATTCAATTTTAAGCAACTGATATTATATAAAATAATGCACAAAAAAAAGAGGGCCGAAGCCCTCCTTTATAAACTACTTTAACTCAAAGTGTTTTTAGAATCTCCAACCAATTCTGAAGCCCATATTTCCACCTCCAAGCGAAACGTCACTCATGGATCCGGCAGAATCTACAGTTATTTCAGTTGTTGTTCCTCCTACGGTTGAAGAAATTGATCCTCCTTTGTCAGTCGTGCTCATCCAGCTGAAGCCAAGTTCAACTCCTAAATAGACATTATCAAAAACATAATAATCCATTCCTGCACCTAACCCAAGTCCAAACATTGATGCGCTCGCACTAGATTCATGTGATGAACCAGCTTCGTAAAGAGCATCATCAAGTGGATCGAATATTTCATCAACATCTGTTCCAACAATAGAGCTAGACATACCTCCAAACATGACTCCCGCAGAAAAATAGGGAGAAAGCTTGTCAGTTCCTGATAAGTGATATTCACCACCAAGCCCTATTGACCAAGTAGTAGAACTCTCATCAACTGTTCCAACGCCTGTACCTGGGTTGTCTTCATAATAATTTCCCGATGTATTGTCCATGCCTAAGCCAATTGTAACTCGAGCAGCGATATTGTCGTTTACAAAGTAACGCATTCTAAGATTCGGCGCATTCCAACTAAACCCGTTGGCCGCATCATAATTAATCATTCCTTCAAGTGAATAGTTTGAATCATCACTAGAGGGTTTTTGAGCCATTAATGTCCCTGACATTACTACGGCCCCTAATAAAATAGCTAACTTTTTCATAATATTTAAGTTTATTAATTTAATTGAATATACGGATGTACTACTCCAATGTTAACCAATCGAAAATGAGTTATGAAAAGTAAAATGTTAAAAACCTACTTAAAGTAGTAGTTTAAATAAGGGCTTTAATGTCCTCTTTGATAATATTCGCAAGTTTGTCTGCTGACTCTAAAGACTTGCTTTCAGAGTATATTCGTATGATAGGTTCTGTATTGCTTTTTCGCATATGAACCCATTCTTTTCCAATGTATATTTTTACGCCGTCAGTGGTGTCTACCTCTTCATTTTTGTATTTATCGGCTACTTTATCCAAAAGCTGGTCAACATTAATTTCTGGTGTAAGCTGGATTTTGTTTTTTGAAATGCGATAGGTTGGATAAGAATCTCTTAATTTAGATGCACTCATTTTCTGATGAGCCATATGACTTAAGAATAAAGCAATGCCTACTAGAGCATCTCTACCATAGTGCAACTCAGGATAAATAACACCGCCATTTCCTTCTCCGCCTATAACTGCATTGGTTTTTTTCATTAGGTTTACTACATTCACTTCTCCTACTGCAGAGGCAGAATAAACCTGTCCCTTTGCTTCAGTTACATCTCTTAATGCTCTTGTTGAAGACAAATTTGAAACGGTTGCTCCAGGAGTGTGTTTAAGTACGTAATCTGAAACCGCTACAAGAGTATATTCTTCACCAAACATAGAGCCGTCTTCACAAACCATCGCCAATCGGTCAACATCAGGATCTACAGTAAAACCAATATCAGCACCTACTTCCTTTATCTTTGCAGAAAGATCTGTAAGATGCTCAGGTAGTGGTTCTGGATTATGTGGAAATTGTCCCGTTGGATCACAATATAATTTGGTGATCTGTTGTACACCCAAAGCTTTAAGTAAGGCAGGGACAAAAATCCCTCCTGTAGAATTTACAGCGTCCACTGCAACATGAAAATTTGCATTGGCAATTGCTTGAGTATCCACAAGCGGAAGATTCAAAACGGCTTCAATATGTTTCTGTAAGTACGTATCATCATGAGTATGGCTTCCCAGTTTGTCAACCTCTGCAAATTCAAAATCCCCACTTTCTGCCATATCTAATAAATCAGCTCCTTCTTGAGCGGAAATGAATTCTCCTTTTTCATTGAGCAACTTCAGTGCATTCCATTGTTTCGGATTGTGACTGGCTGTAAGTATGATTCCGCCATGTGCATTTTCCATAGGAACGGCAACTTCCACAGTGGGTGTTGTTGAAAGGTTCAAATTAACGATATCAATACCAAGACCAATTAATGTTGAGCATACCAAATCGGAGACCATTTGACCAGAAGGCCTTGCATCGCGTCCAATAACAACTTTGAGTCGTTGATTTGGATGTTGTGATTTGAGCCAAGTGCCGTAAGCTGAAGCAAATTTAACCGTATCAATAGGAGTGAGACCATCGTTAATCCTGCCGCCTATCGTTCCCCTAATTCCTGAAATGGATTTTATGAGTGTCATTTTAAAGATCTTTGAAGTTGAATCATTTTTAGCAAACTAACAGCACATTCTATTCCTTTATTTCCATGTTTTCCACCAGCACGATCTATGGATTGTTGCATGTTGTTGTCCGTAAGCACACAAAATGAAATTGGAGTATTGTAATTTAGCATCACAGTCATAATTCCTTGTGTTGCTCCAGTACAGACATAATCAAAATGTTTGGTCTCTCCTTGAATGACAGTACCAATGGAGATCACGCCATCGAGTTTATTAAACTCTAATAGAGATTGAGCGCCCAATGGAAGCTCAAAGGCGCCAGGCACAGTTTTAATCAAGATGTTTTCTTCGCGAACACCATTTTCTTTAAAGGTGTTTATAGCACCCTCCATCAGCTTGCTAGTTATTGCTTCGTTCCATTCAGAAACAACAATGCCGATTTTATAATCGGCACCATTAGAGATATTTTGTTTATCGTATTCCGATAAATTTTTAATGGATGTGGCCATTAATTGATTTTTTTGTTCGCACTTCTGGATTTGTACTTATTTATGTTCTTTTGTTTTGCCTCTAAAGAGTTTGGATAATGAAAAGCAATCTCATCATAATATGCATAGGCCTGTGCATTTTTCTTTAGTTTTTCAGAGTTAAGACCTGCCTTAAACAAATACATGGGGCTCGTGAAGTTGTTTTCATTTATTTTAGAAGCTTCTACGTACAATTCTACGGCTTCGGCATATTTCTTCATTTCTGACTTGCAATCTCCTTGAAGTCCCACAATCATTGCTGACATATAGGTATCTTCAACGGAAATGTCTTCAAGTAAGACAAGCGCTTGTTTGTATTTTCCATTTCTCATGTATTGAGTCGCGAGGATATACTTACTTACTTCGCCTCCAATTTTACCGTCGTATTTTTTTACTACACTTTGAAGCTGCTTGATCGGGTCTTTTGGCGCAACAGTTGCGTCGTTAGGGTCTTGCTCTTTTAAGATATAGTTTAAAGGCTCATAATAAGCATCCTTTGATTTTTCATTGTCAGGCTTCCAAATAAATTGTCTGTATCCTAAAAATACAACAACTCCGATGAGAAGAGCAGATAATGCTATGGATCCGAATCTGAAAAATTTATTGTTTTTAAATTTTTCTTTTATGTCGTCGAAAGAAAAGTTGTCAGTCATGAGCTTAAATTTGATTGCAAAAGTAGTATTTTTTTTACTAATATCAGTTATACGGAGTATAAGAATCAGTATGTAACATAAATATAGGTCGTATCGAATGGAGGTGTTATTTCAGATAGGATACCGGTGTTGCTTGTTCCATATACTGAATATAAAATGGAATAAGGTTCGTTTCCATTATTAATACAATAAATCGTAGTATCGAGTTCGCCGATAAATTGCTGTTCTGTTGATGGACAACATTCTTCACAGTTTTGCAACCCAAGCTGTTTAGTGTAGGCAAAAACATCCATTGGGCTAGGAGCCTCATTGACAAATTTTAGTCCCATCCATGCTTTTGCATGTGTTGAATAATTTCTGATGTTATCCTCATCCAATGATAAGGAAGAAAAGTAGACATCCTCATTAATTGAAAAATATCCTTCCTTTTGAATTTCAATTATGTATCGCTCAACTTGTTCTCTCGGGAAAGTAAACTCATATTTTCCGTCAGCTCCCAAAAGCATTGAATCCTGTATCAATTGACTGGAGGATCCAATAGGTATTTTATAAAGTTTTAGCCATGTATTGGTCAAAGGCGCATTAAAAGTTAAATCTTCAATTGTTCCTTTTAATTTAAAATTACCTGCCCCTTTACTGCAGGATAAGAAGACAGCGGATAGTAATATTAGAAATAAAAAGTTTTTCATGTTAAGTTACTATCATTTCCTCTTTGACTTTTGGAACGAATAGATAATCTCCAGGCTCTATTTGTTTCCCATTCTCTTGAATGATTTTAAAGTTATTTATTCCATACTGCACGTACCCAAGGTCAATAAAAAACGGTATCATTTTACCCGTATTTTCCTTTGATATTTCAATTTGAACGATCGGCTGATGCTGCGCAAGAATCTCCTTTAGTTCTTGAAAAACGATCCATTCAAATCCTTCAATGTCACATTTAATATAATCAATTTTAGTAAGGTTTTTAAGAAGTGAATTTGGATTGACGATTTTAACTTGTTGCGTGGGGTGCTCAGATTTTTCTCCAGATTTAGAAATGTAGGGCAGTCCTGTTCGAATCATACCGTCAGGTTGAGGAAGAATCATTGTGACTTCACCAGCGTCTTTTCCAAGAGCTACATTATGAATCTCAACATTTTTTTGTTTACCCAGAAAATGTTCTAGAATCGAATAATATTGAGGCAAAGGCTCTATGCATAGTACTTTTCCATTTGGTGATAGGCGTGAAAAAGTTTTGCTAAAATAACCCAAGTTTGCACCAATATCAACAACAACATCACCATCATGAATTAACTCTTTGACCTTGTAATGATATTTAAAACTTTTATTGTTTTTTAAAAGATTAAGGTCGTACAGAATATAAAAAGATCTATGCAGAATTTTAAGATAAATTCTTTGGGGTAACACTTTGAACAAAAATTTCTTAATAAGTTTCATTAGACACGAAAGTATTAATTTTTTGAGTTACAATTATATGTTCGGATTGAAATTTACTTTTTTCTTTCTTGTATTCAATTTGTTACTTTTAAGCCATGAAAAAATATCTCACTTTGTTGTCATTAATCCCATTCATGTCTTTCGGTCAACTTAACCTGTCTGAAATAATGCGAGGAAATGATTTTGTTGGAAACCTGCCTATGAACGTTAAATGGGATGTTTCGGGTCGTATGGTTTGCTATGATCAAAAAGTCGATGAGAAAGATGTTACTTTTTGCTATGATTACAAATCCAAGTCAATCGATACCATTGCAGATGATTTAATTGTTTTTGATAGAAGTCAAGCTTTATTTGATCGACAGTTTCAAATCATTAATAATGAAATTAGCTGTTGGGACAAAATCAAAAAAACCAAACATGTTCTTTTTTCAGCACAGGAACGTTTGAGTAACCTTCAAAGAGGAGCGGATAAAAATTACATCTATTTTCAATTGGGAAGAAATCTTTTTGAGTGGTGTTTGGAAGGAAATACCCAACTGAAGCAAATCACCAATTTTTCAAATAAGCCCATATCAAATATACAAAAGCAGGAAGGGTACTTGTTTAAACAGCAAAAAGAGCTTTTTGAATATTTTTCCAAGGATAATGCTTCAGAAACCTATAAAGAAGATGGATTAAAATCGATCTACACCGGTACCGGAGATTTGGTTTCTTTGAAGGTTCATCCTAAAGGAGAATTTATACTTCTTAAAAAACATCAGGGTGCAGATCAAAAAGAAACTTCATATATGTCGTTTGTAAATTCAGATGGTTATACAGAAACCAAAAAAGCTCGTCCTAAAGTCTCTCAAAATGAGCCGAGTCAATTTTTGGGTGTATTTTCTCGTTCAAATGACACCCTGATTTGGGTTGATTTTTCGGGTCTCACAGACATTTACAAGAAATCAAGAAGCACAGATACCATAAAGCAATCTGTAACACGGAATTTATTCATGAATAACACTTTGTTTTTAAGCAATGAAAATGCAGCCATTTTAGATGTGAGGTCAGCAGATAACAAGGACAGATGGATGGTGCGATTGGATCTTGAAAGAGTTGAAGTGAAGGAGCTTATTCACGAACATGATGAAGCTTGGATCGGTGGACCAGGAATCTCATCTTGGAATATGGTTCCGGGTTATCTAGATTGGATGAATGAAGATGATTCATTTTTGTTTCAATCTGAAAGATCTGGATATTCTCACCTTTATTCATTTGATCTTCATTCTGGAGTCATTGAAACATTGACATCAGGAAAATTTGAAATTAGGTCTGTGACCAAATCAATCAAAGAAAACAAGTTATTTGTTGGCTGTAATCAGTCACATCCTGGTGACCGAAACCTTTTCATATTGGATTTAAAAACGAAAGCATTTGTTTCGGTTTTAGCGGATGAAGGAGCATATGAGGTATCTGTTTCACCAAGTGAAACATTTATGGCTTACAGATATTCCACTAGCAATAGGCCTTGGGAGTTGTATTTAAGTAAGCTTAAAGCAGGTGCAGAACGAATTCAGATTACAACCTCTACGACAAAAGAATTTAACAATTATAATTGGATTAAGCCTGAATTTGTTGATTTCAAGGCTGACGATGGAACGACCTTATATGCTCGAGTGTATGAGCCTAGTGCTGGTCGTAAAAATGGGGCGGCTGTGTTTTTTGTGCATGGTGCAGGATATTTGCAAAATGCACATCATTTTTGGAGTGGATATTTTCGGGAGTATATGTTTCACAATTTATTAGTCGAGAAAGGTTACACAGTTTTAGATTTAGATTATCGCGCAAGTGACGGTTATGGTAGGGATTATAGAACGGCCATATATCGGTATATGGGAGGAAGAGATTTGAATGACTATATAGATGCCAAAAAATTTATGGTTAAAAACTACGACCTTGATTCAAATCGGATTGGCATATACGGCGGTTCTTATGGCGGTTTCATTACTTTAATGGCATTATTGACAAAACCAAATGAATTTGCTTGTGGCGCTGCTTTGCGTTCTGTAACCGATTGGTCTCATTACAACCATGAATACACGAGTAATATTTTGAATTATCCAGAAACTGATTCTGTAGCTTATCATCGCAGCTCACCTATCTATTTTGCGGAGAATTTAACCAAACCATTGCTTATGCTTCATGGAATGGAAGACAATAATGTACAGTTTCAGGATGTTGTACGCTTAAGTCAACGTTTTATTGAGTTAGGTAAAAAGAATTGGGAATTGGCCGTTTTTCCAGTTGAGGCTCATGGTTTTAAAGAAGCCAGTTCATGGACTGATGAATATCGTAGAATCTTAGAACTTTTTGAAACACATTTGAAGTAAATATGGAGTTGAAGATTAGAAAGCTTGAAGGTAAGGAGGAGATGTTGGCTTGTCATCATGTAATCTCAGAGATGTACCCCTCATTAGACATTAATGATTACGACAGGCAGCTTCGTGAAATGATTCCTCATAACTATTTTCAAATTGGTGCTTTTGAGGGAGATAAATGTATAGGGATCAGTGGCGCCTGGATTGGCAATAAATTGTGGTGTGGAAAGTACTTAGAGGTGGATCACATCATTGTTAGTTCTAAATATCGATCAAAAGGGGTAGGTAGTTTGTTCCTTGATTTATTAAAGGTAATCGCGCGAGAAGAAAACTGTGTTTCTTTAGGACTCGATTCATTTACCCATAATAAACAATCTCATAAATTCTTCTTCAAGGAAGGGTTTGAAATAAAGGGTTATCATTTTGTTCATGGTTTGGATCAATCTAAATTCAACTAAGATTATCAATCAAGCACTTCTAGATTGGCAAATCTCAGTAATATGGTTTTGCTTCCATGATGAGGAAAGAATATGGTCGCTTTTTGATCAGCTCCTGTTCCTTCCATATGAGTGACTTTTCCTTTGCCAAAAGTTTGGTGTTCTACATTAAAACCGACCTTGATGTTTTTTTCACCTGTATTCGTGCTGTGATTTCTTGAAACATCTTTTAATGATCGAAGGTTAGGGTTGTTAGAGATTTTATTCAGTCCACCTGTGCGTGCACCATCAAAACCTTTCATAGATAACCCACGCCCCAATGATTTAGATTTTGAAGAAAACTCCAGGTATTGGGAGTCGATTTCATCAATAAATCGGCTTGGCTCACAGCTAATGGATTGACCCCACAAAAACCTCGAAACCGCATAGGATAGTGTACATGATTCCATGGCACGTGTAATTGCCACATAAAACAACCGTCTTTCTTCTTCCAGGTCAGTTCTTGAATGCAGAGACATTTGAGAAGGAAATAAGTTTTCTTCCATTCCAACCAGATATACATTTTGGAATTCAAGTCCTTTACTAGAATGAATGGTCATTAGGGAAACATGGTTTATTTCCTCCGATTTGTCTTGATCAGCATCAGTCAATAATGCGACCTCAAGCATGAAATCTGCAAGTGTATTTGGATTTTCATCGTCTGCAGCATCTGAAAACTCTTGAATACCTGACAACAATTCCTCTATATTCTGGAATCGTTCCACCTCTTCAGGTCCTTTGTCTTTGGCATCCATCAATTCTTTCATGATTCCTGAAGATCGGGCAATGCGCTCTGCCAATGAAAAAGCATCTTTATTGTTGATTTCAGATTGAAAGCTTTTGATCATTGTTACAAATTCGGAGATTCGACTTTTGGTGCCATTGTTTATGTCGACCGGATGCTTTTGAAAGTCACAGATTACTTCCCATATACTTGTTGAATAGCTATTGGCAGCAACGATGAGTTTTTCAATACTCGTTTTACCGATAGCTCTTTTTGGGTAGTTTATAACTCGTTTCAGCGCCTCTTCATCGTTTGGGTTGGCAGATAGTCGGAAATAGGCGAGTAGGTCTTTGATTTCCTTTCTCTGATAAAAGGATAGCCCTCCGTATACTTTATATGGAATGTTTAGCTTTCTTAAAGCTTCTTCAAATGATCGAGACTGTCTATTTGTTCGATATAAAATGGCAAAATCATTAAAAGATAAATTCTTTTCAGATTGTTTCTCTTTTATTAATGATGAAACTGTACGACCCTCCTCATTGTCCGTTGGTGTTCGAATGACTTTTATTTTATTTCCAACTTGATTGTCTGTCCAAACACTTTTGTGAATCTGGTCTTTGTTGTTTTTAATAATACTATTGGCGGCCTCTACAATGTTTTTTGTACTTCTATAGTTTTGTTCAAGTTTGTATAAGGTGAAATCTGGATAATCCTTTCTGAAATTGAGTATATTCTCAATATTCGCCCCTCTAAATGAATAAATACTTTGAGCATCGTCACCAACGACACAAATGTTTTCATATGCAGCAGCAAGTTTTTTGATGATCAAGTATTGTGCATAGTTGGTGTCTTGGTACTCATCTACAAGAATATATTTGAATTTGTGTTGATAGTAATGTAGTACTTCCGGAAAATCTCTTAATAAAACATTGGTGTAATATAGCAAGTCGTCAAAGTCCATTGCTCCAGACTTTTGACATCTATTCATGTAGCTTGTATAGATTCTTCCCATCTCAGGTCGTCTTGCTTGTTTGTCTTCAAGCATGATTTCCGGGTTTTGACAATATGCTTCAGGTGATATAAGGTTGTTTTTCGCTGTTGATATTCTTCCGAAAACGTTACTTGGCTTGTAGGTTTTATCATCTAGTTTAAAGCCTTTGATGATATCCTTGAGTACACTTTTTGAATCTTGAGTGTCGTAAATGGTGAAATTGTTTGGGAATCCTATGCGGTCAGCATTAAATCGAAGGATCTTAGAGAAAACGGAATGAAAGGTTCCCATTGTAATGTTTTTGGCTTCTTGTCC
>CALKHF010000024.1 GCA_938092255.1 uncultured Flavobacteriales bacterium
AGATGATGCCAAGGTGGCGAAGGACGCAGGGGTTCCGCCCATGCTTGTAAGAGACGAGCAAGACAACTTGGTCCCTTTGGTTGATTTTCAAGGCCGATTTAGAGAAGAAGTGTCTGATTTTGCTGGAATGTATGTCAAAAACGAATATTATTCTGCTGGTGAGGTGCCAGATAAGTCGGTAGATGTTCTAATTGCTGTCAAGCTAAAAGAAGACAATAAGGCCTTTAAGGTTGAAAAGTATGAGCATAGCTATCCGCATTGTTGGAGAACAGATAAACCGATTTTATATTATCCATTGGATTCTTGGTTCATTCGAGTGACAGAGCACAAAGAAAATATGGTTGCCTTAAACAACTCTATAAACTGGAAACCTAAATCTACAGGTTCTGGACGTTTTGGAAAGTGGTTGGAAAATGCGAACGATTGGAATCTTTCTAGATCGAGATATTGGGGAATCCCTATTCCCATTTGGCGAACAGAGGATGGCCTTGAACAAAAATGTATTAGCTCGGTAGAAGAACTAAAGAATGAATGTCAAGTGTCGTTCGAAGCAGGGTTGATGTCGGAGAATCCACTTGCTGATTTCACGCCAGGTGACATGAGTGAGGACAATTATAACAAAGTGGATTTGCACAAGCATATTGTTGATGCCATGGTATTGGTTTCAGAATCGGGCAAACCGATGCATCGTGAATCAGACCTTATGGATGTTTGGTTTGACTCGGGTTCTATGCCATATGCACAGTGGCATTATCCATTCGAAAATAAAGATAAAATAGAGAATAACACATCATATCCTGCTGATTTTATAGCCGAGGGAGTTGATCAAACCCGAGGTTGGTTTTATACCCTTCATGCGATATCATCAATGGTATTTGGAAAAGTGGCCTATAAAAATGTAGTTTCAAATGGTTTGGTCTTAGACAAGAATGGTCAAAAGATGTCGAAGAGATTGGGCAATGGTGTTGACCCATTCCAAACACTTGAAAAATATGGCCCAGACGCTACGCGTTGGTATATGATTACAAATGCGCAGCCATGGGATAATCTAAAATTTGATCTCGAAGGAATTGTTGAGGTTCAGCGCAAGTTTTTTGGCACATTATACAATACATACTCCTTCTTTTCTTTATATGCTAATGTCGACAAATTTGACTATTCTCAAGAGGAAATTCCACTTAATGAACGTCCAGAAATTGACCGATGGGTTTTATCAAAGCTCCATTCTTTGGTTCAAGAGGTAGATGACAATTATTCTTCTTATGAGCCAACCAAAGCGGGAAGGGCCATACAAGAATTTGTGACAGAGCAACTGTCAAATTGGTATGTTCGACTCTGCAGAAGGCGATTTTGGAAAAATGATGATCCAAAAGATAAAGTTGCCGCATATCAAACTTTATATACCTGTCTTGAGACCATTTCAATTGTTGCATCACCTATCGCACCTTTCTTTATGGATCGGTTATATTTAGATTTAAACCAGGGGTCTCAAAAATCAACATTGGCCTCAGTTCACCTTGTCGATTTTCCGGTTTCAGATTCTAAGATAGTTCAACCTATTTTGGAGTCTCAAATGGATTTGGCTCAACGTTGTTGTTCTTTGGTTTTGGGATTAAGGAAAAAAGAGCGTATTCGTGTCAGACAGCCATTACAAAAAATAATGGTTCCCGTCCTTAATCAGAATACGGTGAGTCATTTGAATCATGTGAGAGACCTGATTCTTTCAGAAGTCAATGTCAAGGAACTCGAGATCATCAAAGAGGACAACGACATTTTGGTAAAAAGTATTAAGCCGAATTTTAAAACGATAGGACCAAAATACGGCAAGCACATGAAAGCGATTGCCACACTTATTTCCGGGTGGTCTACAGATGACATTTCTTCACTTGAGTCGGCTGGAGAGTGGACGGGAGATGTGAATGGAGACAAAGTGGTTCTGGGTTTAAATGACTTTGTCATTAACACGAAAGACATCCCTGGATGGCTTGTTTCAAGCGAAGATGGTCTTACAGTAGCCTTAGACATCTCCATTTCAGAAGAACTTAAATCAGAAGGAATTGCTCGAGAGGTTGTCAATAGAGTTCAAAATTCTAGAAAGGAAAAAGGGTTTGATGTTACCGATCGAATTGCTGTAAGTGTAGAGTCTTCTGAATCCATTCAAAGAGCCATAGAAGATAATCAGAAATACATTTCGGATGAGGTTTTGGCAAGCACCATTATATTTGAGGAGCTTATCAATGACTATTACACCGAAACTATTGAAGTAGAAAATGACATTAAATTCAGTTTGGCTAAAGTAGACTAAGAAATGATAACTTTGCATTATGTCAGAGAACAATGTGTTTTTAATTGATGGGGAGGTTCAGACTCCAAAGGGAAATGCCAAAGTAGAATGGTTGGATAGGAATTATTTTGTGGTTTCATTCAATGGAAAAACGTTTAATGGTGAAATTTTAGAACAAAATTTAGAAGACCATACGCTAAAATTAAAATTGAATCATAGGGTTTTTGAAGTAAAACGAAAATACGCTCTTCTGGATCTTATATCCCAAATGGGACTAGACAAGAAGAAGGTGAAAAAACTTAAAGAGCTTTCTTCGCCCATGCCCGGAAGGGTTCTTAAAATAATGGTGAACCCCGGAGATCAAATCAATAGTGGAGATTCACTCTTGTCCTTAGAAGCAATGAAAATGGAAAACATCTTGAAGTCAGATGGAGAAGGCATTGTGAAAGAGATATTCATCAATGAAGAACAAGTCGTCGAAAAGGGAGAGGTTCTGATCGAGTTTGAATAGAATGAAATCTTATTGAATAATGATCTCGATAGATTGATTTCCATCAAGCACTATTTTTGCATCGTTAAATGGAGGTGCACTAAATCGGGCTCGAGCGTTTCGTGAAAAACCATAGGGTTCTAGAGGAAACCCAAATGCATTTTTATCAAGCACACCATTGTTGTTTTTATCATGAAAGATGGCAACAGCATAGTCATCATGAGGCAAATTTTTAAAGGTGAAGCTTAGCGTCTTTGCATCAACGGGCAAGACTTTTTCCACCAGTTGTTTACCAAAATCCGGGAATGATTCCTCATTGTCAAAAACCGCAATATACATAGACCCTTTCACGTCATCAACACCTTTGATTACCAGACTTAAATCTGATTGAGAAGAGTTTCCAGCAATCAATAAATACAAAAGTAGTTTAATCATTTGTTAATTTTTAAACATCAAAAATAATGCTTGTAAACATAAACCAATAAACCTACAGAAATTACCGCATAAATAACGAGGCGCAATAAGGTAAGTCTTGAAGCCCTTTTCGGAAGTCTTGATTTGAAATTAAATTCATTTTCTTTCACACCATAAAAATAGTTGAATTTCTCTACCTTTGAACTATGGCAAAGAAGGTCTTGGTTACAGGAGGGGCAGGTTATATTGGTTCACATACAGTGGTAGAGTTGATTAAGTCAGGATATGATCCTGTGATATTAGACGACTATAGAAATTCTGACGCCTCAGTTCTAAAACGTCTTGCACAAATCATCGGAAAAGAGCCGGAGCACATTGTTTGTGATGTTTGTGACCAACAAATGCTAGAGCACATTATCGAAACTCATTCTATATCGGGTGTAATTCATTTTGCTGCATACAAGGCGGTTGGTGAATCCGTAGAAAACCCTTTAAAATATTATTCTAACAACATTGCTGGATTGGTATCGGTTCTAAATGTTATTAAGCAAAATCCGGAGATTCCTTTTGTTTTTTCTTCATCGTGTACGGTTTATGGCGAGCCAGAGGGTTTAAAAGAGGTAGATGAAAAAACCGCGAAATCCATTCCAACTTCTCCATACGGTTATACAAAATGGCTCGGCGAACAAATCATTGAAGACTTGTTTCTTGCCAATAAAAAAGCACGAATGATGAGCCTTAGGTATTTTAATCCTATAGGCGCACATGAATCTGGCTTAATTGGTGAGCTTCCAGTTGGAAAACCGAATAATTTACTTCCATTTATTACGCAAACAGCAGCAGGAATCCAAGATAAACTTTTCATTTTTGGGCAGGATTATCCAACTTCGGATGGAACTTGCGTTAGAGACTATATTCATGTCGTGGATCTGGCAGAAGCACATGTGAAAGCCATGGATCACTTACTGTCTTTACAAAAGGGATGTCATGAAACTGTAAATGTAGGAACGGGAAAAGGAACAAGTGTTTTGGAACTTGTACGTGCTTTTGAAAAAGAAAACAACGTGGAACTGAATTATACATTTGGCCCTAAACGGTCTGGAGATGTAATTGAAATTTATGCAAATGTTGATTATGCCTTTTCTTTATTAGGATGGAGGTCAACAAGAGATATCAAAGATGCTGTTCGTTCTGCCTGGAAATGGGAAAAATCGATAAGAAACATAAAATGAGACTTTTATTAACCTTTGTGTTGTTCCCGAGCCTTTTGTTTGCCCAAAAAGACGATAATTTAGTTTCCCGAAATAGACCCGGTTTGTTTTGGTATTTTAATGGAAATCGCCCCATAAATGACGCAGACTATAGGAAATATGACCGGCTTATTATTGACGCTACCTACAATACATGGTTAGGAGATATCAATCCTTTTCAAAACAAATGGAACTCAATAGGCTATCATTTTAGTCTAAACAAAGACATACAAATTCAATCAACTGAACGGGTAACTTTTGGCTTTGGCTTTGGCTATTCATACCTTAACCATTCTCTTGAAAGGGTCTTTTTTAATACGCAACACCAATCCGTTGACACCGAACTGCCCAGCCCCAACGACAGTTTGATTTATTCCAGATTAACCATACATCAAGTATACGTCCCTTTGGAATTAAGATTAAAGTCTTTAGGATGGAAACACGCCAAGTTCATAATTGGAGCAAGGTTAGGAATACAACCCGCTATATTTTCAAAAACAAAGTTTTGGGAGAATGAGAATGAGGAATACAATGAAGAGAGAATGCAGGATATGAGGTGGTTATATACTGCCGTATATTGCAGATTTGGTATCCGAAATTGGTCACTAATTGGAATATTTAATCCCTTGAGTTTATTCCCTTCTGAGCCGAGTGTTCAATTGCGCCCATTCCAAATAGGGCTGAGCTTATCTTTGTTTTAGAATGATTGATACTCACGCACATATTTACAGCTCAAAATTTGATGAAGACCGAGACGAAGTTGTTGATCGCGCAGAAGAAAATGGAGTAAGATTTCTCCTATTACCCAACATTGACCTTGAGTCAATAGAGCCCATGATTGACCTATGTAATGGCCGTAAGAGTTGCATTCCGATGATGGGACTACATCCTTGTTCTATTGATTCAAACTATTCAGATACTTTAGAAAAAATCAGAATAGAATTGTTCAAATCAAAAGAAAAATTTATAGCTGTAGGAGAGATTGGAATTGATTTATTTTGGGACAAAACATATGTACAAGAGCAGATGGGTGCTTTTCGTCTACAAATTCAGTGGGCAAAGGAGCTAAAACTGCCCATAGTGATCCACGCACGAGATTCCTATCCAGAAATTTTTCAGGTTTTGGATGAGGAAAATGATGATAATTTAAAAGGAGTTTTCCATTGTTTTTCAGGGACAGAAAGAGACGCTGAAAAAATACTTTCTTATGGAGGGTTTAAGATGGGTATAGGTGGGACAATTACTTACAAAAAGTCTAAATTACCAGATGTGATTAAGAATATTGAACTCTCAAATATATTATTGGAAACTGATGCTCCATATTTGGCTCCTAGACCTTTTCGCGGAAAAAGAAATGAGAGCTCATACCTGACGTATGTGGTAACCAAACTCTCTGAGATCTATGAATGTTCAGAAAATGAAATCATAGAAAGCACAACGCTCAATGCTGAAGATCTATTTAATATTCAAAAATTTATAAAATGAGTAAGGTTTTAGTTCTATATACAGGAGGCACTATCGGGATGATTAAAGATCCTGAATCTGGTCATTTAGGTAGTGTTGATTTTAATAGTGTATATGAACATATACCTGAATTATACAGGCTACAAATAGAGATTACAACTCAAAGCTTTAATCATCCTGTTGACTCCTCCGAAATGGGTTCTAAAGATTGGACAAGAATAGCAAAAGTCATTCAAAAGGAGTACAATCATTTTGATGGATTTGTAATCTTACATGGTACAGACACCATGTCTTTTGCAGCGTCTGCTTTAAGCTTTATGATTCAAGACCTGAGAAAACCAATCATATTTACGGGCTCACAATTGCCTATTGGTGTGATTAGAACAGATGGAAAAGAAAACTTAATAACGGCTCTTGAAATAGCGGCAGCAAAAGACTCTAATGGAGAATCAATCATTCAGGAGGTTGCGGTTTATTTTGAATATTCATTATATCGAGCAAACCGAAGCTCTAAAGTCAGCTCAAATCAATTTGAAGCTTTTCAATCTCCAAATTATCCCGAAATTGCTATAGCTGGCGTGAATATAAAGTATAAATGGGACTCATTATTACGTACAAAAAGTGAAAAGCCAACATTTTTATTGAAAGCGTCAAGTAATATTGCATTAATTAAGCTTTTCCCGGGGTTTGATATTTCTATTTATAAAGAACTATTTAATATCAATCGGACAAAGGCCATTGTAATTGAATCTTTCGGATCGGGAAATGCGCCTTCAAATCTTGATTTTCAAAAATGTCTTTCAAGTTTTATTCAAACAGGGGGAATTGTTTTGAATATTACACAATGTAGATCTGGAGAAGTAAAGCAAGGGGCTTATAAAACGAGTTCATTCTTCAATAAAGCTGGCGTGGTAAGTGGTCGTGATATGACCACAGAAGCAGCCATTACAAAGCTGATGTTTTTATTGGGGAATTACACGGACGTTAATCAAGTAAAGGAATTGCTTTCTATTTCAATTGCAGGGGAAATTACCTAGCTATTTTCGGTTACTAAACCGTCTTTAACGGTTACAATTCGATTTGGGAATTTATTTACTATATGCATATCATGAGTAGCCATTAAAATTGCTGTTTTTTCTTCTTTTGCAATAGCAATTAGTAGATTCATGATTTCCTCGGAAGTTTCAGGGTCCAAGTTGCCTGTTGGCTCATCGGCCAAAATTAACCTTGGTTTATTCAAGAGGGATCTTCCAATAGAGACTCGCTGTTGTTCTCCTCCAGATAATTCGTGTGGCATTTTTTGTGCCTGATCTTCTACTCCAACAAGTTTAAGACATTCCATCGCTCTATCATGAATCACATCTTTCTTTTTCCAGCCCGTGGCTTTTAATACAAAATAAAGGTTTTGAATTACGGTCCGATCCATCAAGAGCTGAAAGTCTTGAAAAACAATACCGATTTTTCTTCTCAAGTATGGAACTTCTTTCATCTTTAGTTTTGTTAAATCGAATTCATCAACATTCCCAATTCCTTCGTTTAACTTTAGCTCACCATAAATGGTTTTCAATAAACTGCTCTTACCACTGCCCGTTTTACCTATCAAATAGACGAATTGAGATTCCTCAATTTCAAAGTTTACATCGGATAACACCTTGATTCCTTTTTGAAATATTTGAGCATTTTTAAGAGTAACAACTTGTGACATTATCATTATGTGTTTATACAAATTTGCAGAATCATCTTGTCTATTTACAGGGGGAAGCTGTTTTTATCTTAACATCATAAGGTTTAAAACTTTTGAAGCTTTAAATGGCATCTTTTGTTTGACCTTTTAAATTTGTCAAGTGCGCACAATTATTTTAAAGTATTGGTTTATTGGGTTTCTGTTTATCCCCATGTTTTTGTTTTCACAAAAAACAGACAAGTACAATAGTATTTACGAGACTTATTTTAAAGCAGAAGAACTTTATTCTCAATTGCAGTATGGAGCTGCAAAAAAAGAGTATAGAGATTTTATTAATAGCTGCAATAATCCAAATGACCCACTATATCAAAAAGCACTTTATTATGAAGGAGTTTCTGCATTAGAACTTTATAATTTTGATGCCATTCCTTTATTAATGGAGTATAATCGATTATACCCTGAGAATATTCATCGAAAAATGATCAGCTTCAAGATTGGAAGATTCTTTTTTCATGATCAATCTTATGACGATGCACAACTTTGGTTTGAGAAGATTACGTCCGCGGATTTAGATTCGACTTATAGAGAAGAATACCATTTTAAAATGGGTTATTGTGCTTTACAAAACGGTATAAAGGAGTTGGCCATTAAAGTATTCAGAGAAAACATCAATGGAAAATCTCAGTATGCAGCACCTAGTAAATATTTTTTCGCTCATTTGTGTTATGAAAGAGGGTCTTATCAACTTGCATTAGAGCAATTTTTAGACCTTGAGAAAAACATCAATTACTGTGGTATAGTGCCCTATTATGTGGTACAGATATATCACAAGCAAGGAAACGCGGATGCGGTTATATCATATGCCCCTACGGTATTGGCTTGTAAGTTAATTAATCATGAAGCCGATGTCAATCACATCATTGGTCATGCCCATTACAAAAAAGGCAACTACAAGCAAGCCACGGATTATTTAATAAAACATGCGAAAAAATCAAAAATAAGTAGGGATGATGCCTATGAATTGGGCTTTTCTTACTTCAGTTTAAAAGATTATGAAAACGCAATTAATTATTTGGACAAGGTAGCACGCTTTGATGATAGCTTGGGTCAAATCGCAATGTATCAAATTGCCGAGAGCTATTTGTTTAGCGAAAAACTCTTGCCTGCAAGAAGTGCATTTGAGAGTGCTTCAGAGATGACAGCAATTGAAAAAATTCAAGAAGATGCCTTATATAATTTTGCGGTAATATCGTTTGACATTGATATCAATCCCTATGATGAGTCCGTAAGGGCTTTTGAAAATTACCTGGAGAGGTATCCCAACTCGTCTCGCAAGAAAGATGTTTATCAGTATTTGATAAACGTCTATTCATCCACAAGCAATTATAAAAAGGCAATTGAGTCTCTTAATAAATTGCCAAACCTCGATACGCGTCTAAAAAGAGTCTATCAAACCATTTCATATAATCATGGAGTAGAGCTTTTTCTGAAAAACAGATACAATAACTGTATCAATGCATTTTCAGAGGTGTCAAAACATCAAATTGACCCTCAACTCGTTGCTCTATCAAAATATTGGATGGCGGATGCTTATTACAGATTAAAGAAATATCGTGAATCAATAAGTTTTTATAAAGACTTCATCGCGTCTCCTGCTTCAAATTCCATTCCTGAAAAAATTGATGCTTATTATAATATGGCATATGCTTATAAGGAAAGAGAAGAATACATTAGAGCTTCGGAGAATTTCAGAATCTATATCCAATCTAATCCAGATGATCTAACTAAGATTGTAGACGCATCTTTTAGAGTTGCGGATCAGTTTTATATAGAAAAGGAGAATGCATTGGCATTGGAATTTTATGAGAAAGCACTTTCATATGATACGGAGCTCAATGACAAAGCACTTTATTATATGGCAAAAACATGTGGGTATAGTGGGAAAACAGAGGACAAAATAGCACATTTAAACACCATTCTTTTAGACTATCCCCTTTCTAAATACAATATGAATGCCAATTATGAACTGGCAAAAACGTATTCATCAATAGGAGAAAATGATAAGGCATTAAAATATTTTGAACGCCTCATTACAGACTATCCTAATTCTTCATTTGTTATAGATGCCCAAATAGGAATTGCAAATTCGTATTTTAAAAAATGGGAATACGTGAAATCGGAAACGGCATATTTAAAAATCCTATCAGAACATGAGTCTGAATCTGATGTTTGTGAAATTGCAGCCAAAGGGTTACTTGATATATATACTGCTCAAAACAAGCCGGGCAAGGCGGCAGACGTTGTAGAAAGATACTCTTGTATAGATTATTCAGATGATGAAAAGGAGAATTTGTTTTATGGACCAGCGATTCAAGCGTATTTGGATACAAACTACAATGAGGCGGTATTTAAATTTAATGTTTATGTCGAGAACTTCAGTGAAAACGGCAAACACATTGGAGACGGCTATTATTATCTGGCAGATTCATATTTGCATCTTTCAGATACTTTAAATGCCATCAAAAATTTCGAAAATGCTTTAGATGCCAGTTCGGGAAGTTTTAAAGAGTCTTCAGCATCTGTAACATCTCAGTATTATTATGTAATCAAGAATTTTTCAAAGGCGTTAATGTATTATCAAAAACTTGAAGAATTGGCCTCAACGCCGTCATCCATTAATGTGTCGAGATTGGGAATTATGAGGTCTTCGTTTTTCATGGAAAATTATCAAGTTAGTCGCGAGTATGCTCTATTGGCAATGGAAAACACCTCATTAAACGAAACACTTAAGTCTGAAGCCAAGTATGGCTTAGGATTGTCGTGCTATCACCTAAAAATATTTAATGAGGCTTTTGCACCATTAACATGGCTTGTTGACAACAATACGACCTTTATGGGTTCTGAAGCTCAATTTATATTGGCGCAAATTCATTTTGAACAAGGTGATTTGGAGTCCTCTGAGCTCAAAATACAAGAACTATTAAAGATGAAGCCAAGCTATGACTTTTGGATAGCTAAAGGGCTGATTTTGAAATCAAAGATTTTGGTTCAAAAAGAAGACTTGGTTCAAGCAGAGCAAAACTTAAAAGCTGTGATTGAACATTATCCAGTTTCAGATGATGGCATTCTTCAGGAAGCAGAGGAATTAATGGAAACAATAGAAATATTAAAAAATACAACTCCAGAAAGTACAGAGGGCGAGAATGAAACAAAAATTGAAATAGATGAAGATTAAACAACAAATACTCCTATTATTTTGGTTTCTATCTTTAACGGTAATGTCCTATAGCCAACCTCCTGATGTGACCATTGATGGTAGGGGAAGTAGGGTTGTTGAGCCGTCTTTTAGAATTACAACATTGCCAGGTATAATTGATTCTGTCAAACCATCTAAGGTTCCCTCCTATCCTCTATTGGTGTTTCAGCAACCAACAAATATTACCTTGGATCAGATAAAAGCAGCTGAGATAGAAACAAGTGATAAGCTGAAACAATTGTACCCGTTTTATGCCAAAGTTGGCATGGGGTCGGGAATTATGCCATTAGGTCAACTCGTTTACAACTCTACACGTTCAAAAGGATATCATTATGGTGTAACCCTTGACCACATAAGCTCATTTGCCCGTATTAAGAACCGTGACGGGATTGTTTATGCCCCTGCTAACTACGATAGAACGATGGCCTCGATACATGGTAAAGTAGTAAATAATACATATAATTTACGCGGACAAATAGACTATATTAATAATGGCTTTCATTATTATGGAATACCTAATGACACCATCGATAAGGATCAAATAAGTCAACGAATACAGAGTGTAGGGGGGTCTTTTAATTACACTTCTGATTTTGGAGACATGGAAATCATGAATTATTCAGTTGATCTGGATTACAAATATTCATTTTCAAAATCACCGTTTGAAGATTCTTTGTCTGAATGGAAAGCGCAGGAGCACAATTTAAATTTTAAAACAAAAGGCTGGTACAAGTATAGAAGTGAAACTTTTTATGCTACTATCGGCGCACGTTATAACCATTATAAGTTCGGTATAGAAAACGAAATCCTACTTCCTTCTGCTATAGGACGATTAATTCCCAATACAATAATAGATTTGAAACCCGGAGTTTTAACTCAATTAATGGACAATAAATTTAAAGTAGATGTTGGATTTGCATTGGCATTGGACATAGCAGAAGAAAACAAGTTTTATATTTATCCTCAAGCAGAGATTAAATACTCTTTGTTTAATGATATTTTTATTCCTTTTGCAGGAATAGGTGGTGGGCTAAAACAAAACACGCTTGGAGGACTGTCTTCCATGAATCAATTTATTAATACTTCGGTTTCGCTACACAATGAAAACAATCCATATGATATATATGGTGGAGTAAAAGGGACATTGAGTAAACGGATGGGTTTTAATGTAAATGCAAGTTTCAAAAAAATCACAAATAAGGCTTTTTTTAGAATAGATACATTGGAGGTATACAACAATACTTTTGAAGTGATTTATGACAGCTTGAATCAAACAAGTATAGAAGCCTCCATTTTCTATCAGCTTGATGAGAAATTAAAAATTGACGGTCTTGCTCGATATAATAGCTACGAATTAATGAATTATGCATTCGCTCCCAACCTGCCGATATTGGAATTTCAGTTGAGAGGAACATATAATTTATTTGATAAATTCATATTAAACTTGAATGGAAGAATAGAGACAGGAAGGAAAGCGATTGTTTATGAACCTGGAGACGATGTGATAGAGGAGGACGAACAATATTATATCAATTTAGGGCCTATCGTTGATTTTAATTTTGGGGTGGAGTATAAATACAATAAACGCATTACAGCATTTTTGCAATTCAATAACATGTTTTCTCAGAGATATTATTCTTGGTATAATTACCCAGTGCAACCCATCCAGGTGATGGGAGGCGTATCTGTCAGATTCTAGTATGATTACACAAGCAGTTGTTTTAAAGGGTAAAGGAAAGTCTAAGGAGGCATTTGAGATTAGGGAAGTTGAGATAAAATCACTTAATCCCGACGAGATTCTCATTAAAAATGAAGCGTTTGGATTAAACTATGCCGATGTGATGGCGCGAAATGGTTTATACAAAGATGCCCCACCGATGCCGTGTGTAATAGGATACGAATCGGTCGGAATAGTGGAAGAAATTGGAAGTGAAGTTGATCCATCTATACTGGGAAAAAGAGTACTTGCGTTTTCTAGATTTGGAGCTTATAGTCGACATGTAATTACAAAAAGGAATGCTGCATTTGAAATCGGAGCTTTACCAAGTAAGGAAGTCTTGGCGCTATGCACACAAGCTGTAACCGCTTATTATATGACCGACATCTTGTCTCCTATTCGAAAAGGGGATAAAGTTCTTGTGCATGCTGCTGCAGGAGGCGTGGGAACCATACTGATTCAGCTTGCAAAACAAAAAGGGGCGATCGTAATAGCCAAAGTCGGCAATGCAAAAAAGGTTGATCTTGTTAAGGAATTAGGTGCTGACCATGTCATAAATTACAGAGCGAATGATTATTCCAAAGAATTAAGCAAGATTCTGAAAGGAAACACCATAGATATTTCTTATAATGCTGTTGGAGGATCTACCTTCAAAAAAGACTGGAAGCATCTTGGCGCAGGGGGTCGACTTTTTATATTTGGAGGAGCAGCTCTTTCTGGACGTAAATTTGGCTTTCTATCAGGATTGAATTTTTTAAGAAAAATGGGTTTGATTATACCTGCAGGTTTAATGATGAGCTCTCGTAGTATTTTGGGAGTGAACATGCTAAAAATAGCCGATCATCAGCCCTTAATAATGAATGAGGCTTTAAGAGATACGATACAGCTCTACAAGAATCAAAAAATAAAAGTTTGTGTTGGAGGTGTTTTTCCTGTTTCCGAAATCGATAAAGCGCATGATCTTCTTGAAAGTGGAAATTCTACCGGTAAAATTTCTATTGTATGGGACTAGCTGCGTTTGGCAAAAACCCGTACTAAAAAGCTTTTAATTTGTTCTCTGAAAAGAAACATGAGGATCAAATAAGGGATTACCATTAAAAACAGGATTCCGACATTTATATTATTTCCGAAACTGGCTTCTTCTAGGTCACTTCCTTGTTCTGAGAGCAGTTTACATTGGGAACAACCTTGAGAGAAGGTATTGTAGCTCCAAACAAAAAGAAAACAAAGCGTCAAAGTGATTTTATTTCGCATAATTGCTCTTAAAATTTATACTACAAAATTAAGAATTTATTCAGCAAAACAAAAACCATTACTTTTGTGACAATGAATAGCAAAATTATACTCTTTTTCTTAATTTCTACATTGCTTTATGCGTGCTCAGTTGAGGAAGAAAAGAATGACAATAAAAACTTTATTGCCAAGTCAAGCTTGACGAATGAATACGAGGTTTCTAAGCGAAGGTTAGACGGTCTTATCTCTCAAAACGCTGATGATATTAATGCTTTGATAGAGCGAGGAAATTTAGCATTGGATCACTATGATTTTTCAAATGCATTTTCAGATGGGGCTCGTGCTTTTCGATTGGATAGCAATAAGTTTGAATCGAGGATGCTATACGCTAGATCACTTATAGACAGGCCGACGACCACAGAAAAAGATAAGATTGTTGCACAAGGCCATTTTTTAAAACTTGTAAAGGATAAGCCAAATAATCTTGATGCTATCGTTGGTTTGGCGAATACCTACGCCCTTCTTCAAGATTTTGAAAATGCAAATGCTTGGATAGAAAAAGCCCTGAAAATTGATTCGAAATGTATCGATGCTTATCGCTTAAAGGGAAGCATTTTTAAAATTAGATATTATGCAGTAATGGATGATTCAGATTCAAAAAAGTTTGCTCAGGCATTATTTGATAGTACGGTAAATGCCTATTCTTATATTACTCAGATCGATCCAGAGTACCATGTTGCCTATATGCATTTGGGTCTATTATTTGACCAAAGAAATGATCCTTTATGTCTGGATCACTACCTTTCTGCCGTTCAAATTCAACCAGAAAACTTGGATTACAAATATGCTTTAGCCTACGCAAATGGGGAATACGGAAAAGAACGTGAGGCAATGAGAATCTACGAGGAAATGATAGAACAAGACGATACTTTCTATGAAGCTTATTGTCAGACGGGTCAAATATTACAATTTAAATATTACGAGTTAGACAGTGCTTTGTATTATTATTCACAGGTCGTGGATAAAGATGAATATCATTTGGATGCGTATGTCAACATGGGGATTGCCTATCAAGATAAGGGAGATATAACCAATGCCTTAAAGAACTATGCTAAGGCACTTGCGATAAAACCCGAAGAAAGGGGAGTATTGGTGACATTAAATCAATTCAACGAGCAACAAGAATTGGCAAGAAGTCGAGCCAAAGAATTGAAAAAAAAGTTGTGAAGAAAATAGAAGTTATTAGTGCTTTATTGGGAGATGTGGCTCTTCCATTGATTGGCTTTTTATTTTGGGATTGGGGATTTTATTTTATTTCGCTATTCTTCCTGTTTGATTTGATTTTTAGAACTCTTTTCATCAAAAGACGGCTAAAACCTATCGATGAATTAAAAAACAGAAACACAATAATTTTTAAAGCTTTTCTTTTTACATTTCTTGAAGTGATACTGATACATTGTATTGTAGTTGGTGCATTTCCCCATACAAATGTTGGAGATTCCTTTATTTATTTTTTGACCTATGAGGAGATGGGCATAGCACAAGGGGTCGTGCTCTTACCTCTCCTTTTATTAAATGAAGTAATGAAGATTCGAAATGAAAACAAAATGGGAATCCCATACTCTATAAGAGCTCAGGTTCTTTCAAATAATCAAGATCTCCAACGATATAGAATCTTAATGTGGGTGTTGATTTATATATTGGTACTCTTTTTTCCGATTCCTGAAATCTTCTTGATTATGGCCTTTTTTATCTTTTTAACGGCCCAACCGTTTCTTGTATTTAGAAATATCAAGTGACGCTCCATTTTTAAGACAAATTAGATGAAATTTTCCCTATTTTTGTTCTGTTTCAAATCATTATGGACAATAAAGATCAATTATTAAATAAAAGGGCTAAGGCAAAGGAAGGTGGAGGAGAGGAAAGGCTCAAAAAACAGCATGCTCAGGGAAAGCTCAGTGCTAGAGAAAGAATCGATGTATTGCTTGATTCAGATTCTTTTAATGAAATTGGAGGTTTAGTCGAGCATCGATCAACTGCCTTTGGTCTCGAAAAACAAAAAATACCCGGAGATGGTGTTGTTACTGGATATGGTACAATTCATGGGAGATTGATTTACGTTTTTTCTCAAGATTTCACAGTTCTTGGAGGATCTTTATCAGAAACTCATGCGGGAAAAATTTGTCGAATCATGGACTTGGCTTTAAAAAATGGAGCTCCTTTAATTGGATTAAATGATTCTGGTGGAGCAAGAATTCAGGAAGGTGTTGTGTCATTGGCGGGTTATGCGGATATCTTTTACCGAAATACGCGTGCATCTGGTGTAATCCCTCAATTATCAGTAATCATGGGTCCATGTGCTGGTGGAGCCGTTTATTCTCCGGCCCTGACTGATTTTGTTTTTATGGTTGAAGAAACATCATACATGTTTGTTACAGGGCCAAATGTTGTTAAGACGGTTACTCATGAAGAAGTTACATCTGAAGATTTGGGCGGAGCAAAAGCACATGCTGAAAAATCAGGGGTGAATCATTTTATTGGAGGGAACGATGTAGAGTGTTTAAAAATGGTCCGAGACTTTATCACTTATATACCTCAAAATTGCCAGGAGCTTGCACCGCACCCTTCAGTCTTTGAATTTGATAAGTCAAATCTTGAAAAAATAGAGTCTATTATACCAGAAAATGCTACGATGCCTTACGATATTAGGAAGGTTATTACGTTTGTAATTGATGCATCCTCTTTTAGAGAAGTGCATAAAGATTTTGCTACAAATATTGTGGTTGGCTTTGCTAGACTTGAAGGAAGGACAATAGGAGTTGTCGCAAATCAGCCCATTTCATTGGCAGGAGTATTGGATATTGATTCATCTCGAAAAGGGGCACGTTTTGTTCGTTTTTGTGATGCATTTAATATTCCTTTATTGGTTTTTGAGGATGTTCCAGGATTTCTTCCAGGTACGGATCAGGAATGGCGTGGAATTATTACGCATGGCGCAAAGCTATTGTATGCTTTTTCGGAGGCTACTGTGCCTAGGATTACAGTCATTACGCGAAAGGCCTATGGCGGTGCTTTTGATGTAATGAATTCAAAAAGCATTGGTTCTGATCTTAATTTTGCATGGCCAACGGCGGAAATCGCAGTGATGGGAGCAAAGGGCGCGGCCGAAATAATATTTAAAAAAGAAATTGCTTCTGCAGACAATAGAGAGGAAAAATGGTTAGAAAAAGAAGCGGAGTACGCTGAAATGTTTGCTAACCCTTATCGAGCAGCAGAAAGAGGAATTATTGATGAGGTAATATTTCCAAAAGAAACTAGATCAAGATTGATTTCTGGATTTAAAATGCTTGAAAATAAAACAGAAAAATTACCAAATAAAAAACATGGAAATATTCCATTATAAGAAGTATTTATGAAAGAATTAATAGAAGCATTCCCAGACAATATAAAAGAAGCAATAGGCATTGCAGAGTCTGCGAACCTAAAAAGACCACAAAATGAAATAAAGCATATTCTAATGTGTGGTTTGGGAGGATCCGGTATAGGAGCAAAATTGGTAGCCAACTGGTTGATGGATGAGATTAAATTGCCAGTCATTCTGGTCAATGATTATACCATCCCTGCATTTGTAAATGAGAATACATTGGTCATTGGTTCTAGTTATTCTGGTAATACAGAGGAAACGACTAAAGCGATTGATGAGGCGAAATCAAGGGGAAGTCACATCATTTGTATTTGCAGCGGAGGGAAGCTTAAAATATTTTGTGAGGAGAACGGTTACGATTGTATTATTGTTCCAGGCGGGAACCCCCCAAGAAGTGCTTTGGCCTACTCTGTGATTCAACTACTACATATTTTTGCTGAATTAGGCTTTGTTTCTCATGAGCATAAAGCAAGTATGATCAAAGGCGGCAATTTAATCGAAAGGGAAAAGGAATCTATACATAAATTGGCTCAAGAGATGGCTTCACACCTCTTTAAGAAGGTTGGAATTTATTATGCTGAGGCTAAGTACGAAGGAGTAATTGTAAGGGCTCGACAACAGTTTAATGAAAATTCGAAATACCTGGGGTGGCATCACGTCATTCCTGAGATGAATCACAACGAACTTGTAGGATGGACTGGAGGGGATGATCGATTTGCTCCGATATTTTTCAATACAGGAGATTTGCATCCAAGAAATTACAGACGATTTGAAATTTCACAAGATGCCGTGCAGAAAAAATGCGGAAAAGTTCTTTTGGTTCACGCGAAAGGAGATTCCTTTATTGAAAGGTCAATTTATTTGATTAATATCGTTGACTGGGCCTCTTACTACCTTTGTGAGATGAATGGTGCAGATATTATTGATATTGAAATCATCGATTATCTAAAAGGTGAGCTAGCTAAATTTTAATGAATTCCCTACCTGAAGTAACTATTATCAATCTTGGGCTGGTTGACTACAAAGAAGCTTGGGATATACAAGAGAACTATTTTAGACAAGCCATTGACCGTAAAATAGCAATTAGGAATGGTGAAGATCTTCCCTTACCCTCTAATTACCTGATTTTATGTGAACACCCACATGTATACACGATTGGTAAAAGTGGAAAAGAGGAAAACTTGTTATTATCGGAGAAAGAAATTGCATCCAAAGATGCTTCTTTTTATAAGATAAATCGAGGAGGAGACATTACCTATCACGGACCAGGACAGTTGGTTGTTTATCCAATATTGGATTTGGAACAATTTTTTACAGATATACACAAATACATGCGTTTTTTAGAGGAGGCGGTAATTAATACCTTATTGAAATTCAATATTCAATCTGCTCGCATTGATGGAATGACTGGGGTTTGGTTGGATTCGGAGCTTCCTTCTGCAAGAAAAATATGTGCAATGGGTGTTAAAAGTTCTCGGTGGGTTACCATGCACGGTATAGGGTTTAATGTCAACACCAATTTGGATTTCTTTTCTCACATTGTGCCTTGTGGAATAGATGATAAAGCCGTAACTTCCATGCAGAAAGAACTTGGGAAAAAGATAGATAAAAAGAAAGTTGAAGCCATTATTATTGAGGAATTTACATCACTTTTTGGCTTCGTTTTAAAGAAAAGTTAATTATTTTTTTTGATTAAAAAAACATTAAAATATACAGCATATAGTCTTTTAACCATTGTGGTTATAGTTAACTTGTTTATTCTACTTTCGGGAAGATATTATCTGTACTCAGGTATTGCAAAAACATATCTAAGAGGAAAGCTTGGGCCCACAATTTATGATTTAGAATTATTCCCAGTAAATACCATAAAAAAATCAAATCAGCCCTATAATTTTATTGTAAAAAAGAATTCATCGATTCATTTATCTAAAGAGGATGCCGATTACCATCAGGAAATGGATACAAAGGCATTTTTGATTTTTCAAGGGGACACCTTGGTTTATGAAAAATACTTTGATGAGCATACAAAGAATCAAGTTTCAAATTCATTCTCAGCGGCAAAGTCGGTCATAGGAATGCTTATTGGAATTGCAATCGAAGAAGGTAAGATTACAAGTGTAGATGATTTGGCAGGGAACTATATTCCTGAGTTCAATAAAAACGGGAGAGAAAAAATAACAATACGTCATTTATTGACCATGTCTGCTGGTTTTGATTGGGTTGAAAGTGGAAAGAACCCATTGTCAGAGGCTGCAGAGGGGTATTATGGAACTGATTTGTATGGTTTGGTTACCCGATTACGAGTTATTGAAAAGCCAGGAGTGAATTTTAACTATCAAAGTGGCAATTCACAGATCTTAGGGTTTATTATTGAAAAGGCTACAGGAAAATCAATCAATCAATATACCGAAGAGAAACTATGGATTCCTCTAGGTGCTCGAAATAATGCCTATTGGAGTCTTGACAAAGAAGGGGGCGACGAAAAGGCATTTTGTTGCATGTATGCTACTGCTCGTGATTATGCATTACTAGGGCAATTGCTTTTAAATCAGGGTTTTTATAATGGCAAGCAGATTGTCCCAAAATGGTATATGGATAAAATGTTGGAAACTCCAACAATGAATACAAAAGAAAACGTGCCAAACATGAGATATGGTTGGCATACGTGGGTCTATAAAAACAAAGGGAACCCAATTTATTATTGTCGGGGCTTGATGGGTCAGTACATGATTGCGATCCCAAATAAAAACAGGGTCATCGTACGCTTAGGCAGTAAACGGGATTCACACTATAAAATCCCATCGAACAGAATAAATGACAAAGAGTTTCGTCAAAAAAATGATGAAAAAATAGGGCACACTATTGATTTGTATAGGTATTTAAGCATGTCAGATAAAATTGTTTCTCAAATCAGATAATAATGAAAGATGAATTGAAGGGTCCTAAAGTTGAAAATGTATCCGTGGCTATTGTTGAGGTAATTGTTGAGAATGAAAAAGTGTATTATGCCTATCTTCTCAATTTAAGAGAAGACATTATGGAGGGGATAATTGTATCAACAACGGGATATGGTCAGAACATGAAAACTGGAGAAAAAATTAAAACTTCGACCTTAAGGCATTGTATTGAATTATTATTGCCAAATGAAGCGGCCAAGATAGAGCCGATTATGCCCGAAGTATTTGGGCTTTCAAATGAATATTGGGTGAGTTTTTGGGTGAATGATGTAATGTATGACAAACGATTCGTATTTCCCGCGGAATCAATATGCTCAAAAAACATGCAGATGATTAAACTTTTGGGTCAAAAAGGGGTAATAATTAAATAATGGTTTTTATTCAGCCAGAATTAAATAACGTGCTCAATCACTTAAGAAAACTCAACGAAAACAGTATGCCGATGTGGGGGTCCTTAACATCGATAGGAATGATTGAGCACCTAACAGATTCTTTAAACATGGCTATTGGCAATCCAATGGAAAAGATTGAGGTGCCTGAAAAATATTGGGATAAAATGATTTCTGTTTTAAATTCCGAAGCAAGATTTCCAAAAAACTTTAAGGTCAGTTTTGCCCCTGAAAACAGAATTATTAGAAATAAAGATATAAATGGGTCCATTATGGAATTTGAGAAAACATGGGCAGTTTATGAAGATGTTTTTTCCAAAACCCCGAAATTAATCAGCAATCATCCCAATTATGGACCGCTCAATAAAATACAATGGGATCGTATACTCAGTAAGCACCTAACACATCACCTGACTCAGTTTGATCTTATTTCTGATTAGTAGGGATTTGAATATTGACAACACTTATCTGTTGTTTGTTGCTGACAGATATACTCCCCTTATATTCTTGAATAATATCTTTAATTACTGCTCTAGAGAGATCTATGGAATTTTGTTTTTTATTCATAATGATGTCGTAAACACTTTCGTCAAATAAATGCTCGTTCAGTTTGAAATTTACCTCAAAACAAATATTCAAATTTCCGTTGTTTTTTTCTGACCGTATTTGAATTAATGCTTTTTTTTCCGAACTATTTAGGAGTAATGTAAATAGATTAGACCAAAGTTGAAAAAACTTATATTCATTGGTGTTATTGTAGAATACGTCTTTGTCTACACTATTTTTAATCTCTCCTGACTTTTGAATTTCGTCACCAATAACCTCCATTACGGCTCTAATACTTTTGTGAACATTAACAGATACTTTTTTGTCTGTACGGCCTTTTTTTAGAGCATTTTTAAGAGATTCCACCACTTTTGAAGATTTTTGAGTCGCATTCAAAGTATTCGAAGAGATTTTTTCAAATGTGACCAGGGTGGTAATCATCTTTATTACATCCTTCTTGTTTTCTTGTTTAATGACAAATTCAGTAATCGTTTTTAATTCGGATTCAATATAAACTTTGCTAATTAAAATACTGAGTTCATCACATTCTTCGTCCTTTAATTTAAAATTTCTTCGGATGTGTTCTTTAATTACTTTAATTCTAGAAAGAGATTCTTTTCCTGACTCTGTAAGACTTCCGTTGTATTTTTTAGCGTAATTATACCCAAAAGTGATTTGGTGAGGAGAACATTTTTGTATCACATTTGAAAAAATATCATTGTAAATATAGATGATACTTTCGGCCCCTGCTTTTATAGCCCCTAATGGACTATTGAGGCTATGTGCCACGGTGTTTGCTGTTGCACTTAAAATCAATTGTTTATCCTGTTCAAGTATTCTTTTAGACATTTCGAGATTTGAGCTCTTTTGTCGTTCGACTTCATTCTTTTTTTCTCTTATTTCACTAGTTGCGGACTTGATTTCTCTTACAAGTCTCAGTTGTCTCAACCGGAGCCTTTTCGTTCGTTGCAGAATGAACAACCAAATGAGTAATATACCCAGTAGGGTATAACTCGTTTTGGCCCACCAAGTATACCACCAGGGAGGATTAATTGTAAAACGATATTCTAAGGGCGAAGACCATTCACCACCAGGAATTCTCGCTTTAACTTTAAAGATATATGAACCATCAGGGATATTTGTGAAGTCCGCATGGGATTCACTTGATGGGGGGCTCCAATTTTCATCTAACCCATCGAGCATATAGCTATAAGTAATTCCTTGGGGTTTAAACCAATTTATTGCTGAATAAATAAATGTAAGGTGGTTGTTGTCATATGAGAGCACCAAATTTTTGGGTACATTCTCAAACTTATTCACTGATGAATAAGATGTTTTCGATTTTAAACTATCAGGAGGATTCAAGTAATCAATATATCTGTTGTTGATTGAAATATCTCTTAATCTTAATATGGGGACAGAGTTGTTTACGGGAAGGTTTTTTCTTATGAGCTTGGTGAGCCCTTTTCCTGTACCCCACCAAAGGGTACCAGAATGGTCAGCGATTGCACTTGATTTTAAAAAGTCAACACATCGAATGCCATCATTCCAGTTGTAAGACATGCAGTTATGTTGTTTAGTTACACCAAGTTCAATATTTTGAAGCTGATTTAATCCGTTTTCTGTTCCAATCCAAATCGATGATGAGTTTGTATCCTCAATAATCGACCATATTTTATTGTCGCTTAGTCCCGTCTTGGTTGAGAAGTAGTGAAATGAAGACCCATCAAACATACACGAACCGTGAGCGAGAGACCCAAACCATATTCTACCTTTGGAGTCACTATATGAGGAAATAATAACAGAACTATTTAGGCCCTCTTTTTCAGTGATATGATGAAAATAAATACCGTCATATTTAATAACACCCGCTCCCCAGGTTCCAAAATACAAATTGCCATCAATATCTTTTGAGCTTGTTTTTATTTGGTTCGTATATAAGCCAAGACTTTCATTATAATGCGTAAAAAAACTACCGTCAAAAGAGCAGAGGCCTTGCTCAGATGATCCGAACCACATTGTACCATTATCCCCTTCTATTATTTCATATATCTGATTCGAGATCAATCCATTATCCTCTTTAAAAAACATGAATTCCGAACCACTAATTTTAATGACGCCTTTCTTTTCCGTCGCAATCCAAATATTGCCTTTGGTGTCTTCATAAATTTTATTGATTTGTTTATTTAAAAGGGTGTTGAATTGTGGAAATTCGAAATAGTGATTTTCTTTATTTATCATTAAACCCCCATCTTCTCCACCAAACCAGATTTGATTCTGTCTGTCTTCGCAAATGGCATATATGTAATCGTTAATTATTCCATTTACTTCGCTTAAATTTTGAAATGATTTTAAATTTATAATGTCAATTCCATCCCCATCAGTTCCTGCCCAAATGTTACCAGATTTATCATTTACAAGGCACAATACATGTTCCCCGCTCAAACCATTGGTTTCATTTATCCATGTGAATTCATTGCCATCGAACTGACAAACCCCCCCACTGTATGAAGCAATCCAAACATTGTCGTATTTATCCAATAAGAGATCATAAATGTTATCTACATTTAAGAAGTTTTTTGAATTGTAGTTAGTAAAAGATTCCCCATTGAAGAAATCTATACCTTGTTCCATGTAGGCAATCCAAAAGTCCCCTGAACCATCTTGAATAACCTTACTAATGTCATTTGATTTAAGGCCTTCATTTTTTGTGATGTACATGATCGAATCACCATCAATGATATTTATTCCTTTTGAAGTGCAAATCCATTTTCGATTTTTATCATCTTCGTAAATGCTCTGAGTTTTATTGCTCAGCAGACCCTCTTTTACAGTATAATTCGTTAACGTTTTTCCATTGTATGTATAAATCCCATAATCCTTGGAGCCAATCCAAATTAGACCGGTTCTGTCCTCATAAATAAATCTAATATCAGTGGCTTTAAATCCTTTGTCTGATTCGAGCTGAAAAAAGTTGTTTCCATCAAACATACAAACCCCTTGCCCTAAAGTTCCAAACCACATATTGCCTTTACGGTCTTCTTCAATACACCAAATAAAATTATTGCTTAATCCATGGTCCTCGTTAAAATGCCGAAACTTATCTCCAGTATAGACGCTTACACCAGCACCATTGGTTCCCATCCATATTTGGTTTTTACTGTCATGAAAGACATCCCAGATATAGGAAGAACTGGTTCCTTGCTTAACGTCAAGATATTTAATGTTTTTTATCGCTTTCCCTTTATAAATAGGTGTTTTTGCATCTGCTAAAGGGGGTATTTTGGTTTTAAGCTTTCTTAGTTTAACAGACCCTTTTCGGGCAGAACTTACTTTAGAAAAGTTAAATCTCTTTTTCAAAAAGAGGTTAGAATCTGCCAATCGTTTATGAACTTTAGTGGAGTCCAAGGGAATGTTAATTATTCCTTTTGTATTTATGCGTTTTGGTGCTTCTAGAGTATGCTTTTTTGGTTGTTTTAGTTTCCTGAAATCGATGCGCTTTCCATCGATCTTTCTTTTATTATTCCCAGTGATTGACTCATTTTTTGAATTAAGTGAATTTTCAATCCTATTGCCATAAATAGGATTGGTTTTGTACGAGCCCGTTGTATCATACTTTCTATAATGAAGCTCTACTTCTTTTTTTACTATTTGTTTTTTTTTGTCTTCGCAAGAACACAATACAATAACACTAAAAAGAAAAATAATTTTATACAAATGCTATGCTTTATGGATGCCAAAAGAAAGACTTACCATGTAGAAAATTAACCATAAAACAACACATACACAAGCCCTGAATGGAGTATTTACAATTGATCAACGAGTTGGCGAAAAATGAACCACCAATTTATTCTTTCTGCCTTTAGTTGGTTTTCTCGGTCATTTAAGAGAACAATAACTATGTTTTTTTTTGGGGAGATGTAAATATGTTGCTTGTACAAGCCAATAGCCATAAAATCCTCATAATCTTTGAGTCCAATATGCCAAGAATAATTGTAATTGCAACTGCTTCCATTGGATGTGTCTCTTCTAATAGACTGGTCATACCAGCTCTTACTAAAAATACCTTTCCCTTCCCATTGCCCCTTATTTAGGTACAGCCTCCCAAATTTTGCATAGTCCAAAGCTGTTGCTGAAAGACAACAAAATGACTTTTCTACATTGAAATTGTCAACAGACCATTTTCCGATATTGCACATATTTATTGGATTCCATAGCTTTTGTTGGGCATACTCGGAGACACTCATTCCTGTAGCTCGTTTGATAATCACACTTAAAAGTTGTGTATTTAGATTTAAATACTCCTGACTTGTTCCTGAATCATTGCTAAATTCTATTTTTTCAAGTTCTGCACTTAGGTTTTTGCCATAATACAATCTGGCATCCTGAGTTATACTAAATTTGATTCCCGAAGTATGGTTGAGAAGATCTTTGATTGTTAATGTTTTTCCACGTTCGTTATTAGATATTTCAGGTATAAATGTTTGCACCTGTTGCTTCACATTATTAATATGTCCCTCGTCTATTGCAATTCCGATTAAACAGGAGACAAATGATTTCGCTAAAGAGTAGGAAGGATGCATAGATGATTCATCTAAATCATTTCGGTAGTATTCAGCTTTTATCGTGTCGTTTTGAATCATGATAAATGCGCGTACACTATGTTCTTTAAATACATCAAACGCCGGCCTATACCTTGGTTTATCAGTTGTCCAATCTGTAACCTTGAAGTTTTTAGTTTTACTGGATTTCTGAAATACAAAACAGCTGTCGGAGGTCAATTCTGTATTCTTAAAACGATCGATGTCCTTTGGGTCTGGGTGCCCTAAAAAGAGACTATTTAAAGGGATACACGAAGTCAAAAAACAGAATAAAAAAAGACTTCTATAAGCAGTTTTCAAAGCAAATCGCTTTTGTGAATTCATTAGCTTTGGTTATCCATTATCTTCATTAGCCCAGCTATTGATTTAATCCTCGGAACTACATTTTCAGTTTTTGTTATACCAACCCCTCCTGCAATTAATAATTCCTTACCGTTGCATTCAATGTGTTCTATTGGGTTTTCAACGAAAAAGGCAAGAAGGTCCTCGTTAAATAATAATCTTATCTCCTCTCTTTCATCTCCTGTAAGATAATATTGCTTTGAAAACTCAGGGTTGTTTTTAAAATTGATGTCTTTCATGCTTCCGAAAACTCGAACACGGTCAATTACTCGATCTACCAGTTCTTCTCGTCTTAAAATAAATGGGGGAACCTCTTTGGGTAATTTGACATATTGTATTGTAGAGTGGTAAACTTCCTTGGCAAGCATTGCTCCCTCAGAAAACGTAACATCTGAAATCTCCCAATCTACATTGGTTTCATCGTATGTGCCTTGAAGAATGTTTTCCTTGTATTCGATGGGTCTTGAATCGAAAAAATGAAAGTTTTGAAGCTTTCTGAATCGATTGTCCTGACCCAACTCAAAGGCCCATTTATTCGCCGTAGCAAGGGCCCTTAATATTTTTTGCCTGGGAGAAGTCTTGTTTGCTATTGGAGCAGTGCTGCTCTTTAGTGCAAATTTATGCTTGGTAGATGCCACGTGCTTGTGCAAGCCTACAAAGTCAACACTCCCTCCTGTGAGCTCATGTGAGCGCTGGAAGTTATCTAACGCTTCTTGAACGGTCAGGTCAATGATTTTTGCTCCTGAAAAGTCAATTTCTAATTTTGTGCCCGGAGCTATTGTTTCAAGTTTCTTCAAAAGTTTGAGTAGGGTTAAAAAGTTTGCAACCCCCCTAACTTTAATTTCATAATCGCCACCTTTTTTCTTGAGCTCTATATTTCTCGGAGAGAATATATAAATGAAGAATTGAGGCACAGAAATTCGAGCAATTAAGATATGGGTAATTAGTGTTATAATAATACCAGCAATCAATCCAAAGAGTAAATTATTATATACAGTAAACAGAAGGGTAGAGATCATAAAGACAAGTTGTTCTACGCCCTCTTTATACACTTCACTAAAGACACGTGGTGAGGCAAGTTTTATCCCTGCAAACACCAACACTGCTGCTAAGGCAGCCAGGGGAATCATATTCATTACGGGTTGCAAAACCACAATGAAAAGCAAAACCAAGAAACCATGGAAAAAATTAGACCATCTTGTTTTTGCCTGGTTTTGCACATTTACTGTACTTCGTACAATTACATTTAAAATAGGTAATCCACCGAGCATACCAGAAACAATGGTGCTGGCGCCAAGTCCCATGAGGTCACGATTTAGATTTGTTTTTCGCTTGTATGGATCCAGCTTGTCTATGGCTTTTGCTCCAGCAAGGCTGATAATCGAAGAGATGATGGTCATTGAGAGTACAACAAGCCAAAAAACACCAGTATTTAATTTTGAGAAATCAGGATATAAAAAAACTTCGGTCAGATCAGAAGGAATAGAAATGAGATAATTCGTTGGTTTTTCGAAGGTAACTCCTAAAAAGTCAATATGTTGTCCATCAAAATAATTATACATTAAAACAATAGGAATAGAAATGGCCAATACCCATACTGGAGCAGGTATGATGTGAAAGACTTTATAGCTTATTTTCGCATGGAAAAATAATAGAAAAATACCTGTAATAGATATGAGTGCGATATAGGGATTTGCATTTGGCAGCTGATCAACGAGGTCTCTTAAAATACCTACAGCATTTCCTGCATCGGAAGATGTGCCAATGGCGACGTGCATCTGTTTGGCAAAAATAATTACACCAATGGCTGCTAAAATACCATGAATAACTGATGACGGGAAGATTTCGGCGATTCTGCCGAGTTTGAGAAACCCAAGTAAGACTTGGAGAATTCCTGAAACGACAATCGCTGCTAAAACATAATTAATGGCACGGCCACTGCCATCATCTAGAGAAATAATCGCACCAAAAATTACAGTAATCATTCCTGCTGCAGGGCCGTTAATGGTTAGCTTTCCACTTCTAAAGAATGTGGTGACTAGTCCGGCTATAACACAGGAAAGAAGTCCTGACAAAGGTTGAACACCCGATGCGACAGCAATGGCCATTGAAAGAGGCAGTGCCACAAGGGCCACACTTAAGGATGCCGTTAAATCTGCCCGCCAATGGTTTTTTAAGCCCCAAAACCAATCTTTTGGGATGTCTTCAGTTTTCGTTTGATACATTATCCCTTAAATATAAAAATTATCAAAGGTTTTGGTTCAAAAAAAATTATAGACATAAAAAAAAGCCACTCGAAAGTGGCTTTATAATTCAATTTTAAGTACTGGAGACTTATTCTGCTAATTTCTCAACAGCCTCATTGTGCTTTTTTGTAATATCATCTATCGCTTCTTGAGATTTTTTGATGGCGTCGTCAAATTTTGTCTTCGCATCTCCTTCTAACATATCTGAAATATCTGAATTGGCCTTTGTTATACCCCAATTTTTCCAATACCAATCATCCGATTTCTCACTCTTCTCTCTTTCGTAGTCATACTCAGCATTTCTATAATCTTCTAATGCTCCTTTTGCATCATCGTCTTTAGCTGCTTTTTCTATAAGTTTGTCTTCACTACCCTCATAGTCCTTAAGCATTTCTTTCTTGTCTTCTGCCCAAGACTTCTCAATCTCTAAAAGAGCATCATAATGCCCTTGCGCATCTTCTTTCATGTCATCATAACCTGATATAACATCTTCTTGGTCAGTAGTATAACCACTACCTCCACATGAAGCCAAAATTGACCCCGCAAATAATAATACAAATAATTTTTTCATAACTTTTTTTAAATAATTCATGGCAAAGATAGTACATTATTATAGATTTCACAAAAAAACAGGATGTTTATTTGCGTTATTTGTAAAGAAAACGCACCAAAGAAATCTACTTAAATCCTTGCTTTTTTAGTTGTTCAGTATTTTTTACCAAATCCTTATAAGACGAACATGCTTGTCCATTTGTGAATCTTTTGTATGTGATCCCAAACTTTCTACAGTGCTCATTCACCTCATTTCTTTTTTCAAATAGGGGGTCAACTTTCTTTTTTATTTTTTCTTTTTTATCATCACTTAATTCATTTAATTCTTCTCTAGTATGATTGCCATATACATCTAGGAAGTTCGCAGAGATGGTTTCAAAGGCTTCAACACAATCACAAGCATCTTCAATTTTTGTAACATCGATATCTTCTGCAGATTTTTTGCTTAATTTTTTTCCGAGGTAACTATTACATGAATTTAAGAATAGACCAAGAAAAAGGAATAGAAAAATTTTTTTCATAATATGATTTTTGTTTATTAAACATAATAAAAATTAACGAGGTAAATGGATTATTGATTTGTAAATCAATTTCATAGGAGAGAATCTCCCGTCATTTCTTTTGGTGCTTTAATTCCAAATAATGACAGAATTGTTGGAGCAATATCGCCTAGCACACCATCCCTTAGAGTTCTCCTGGGCGAGTTTGAAACCAATATACATGGAACAGGATTGAGGCTGTGCGCGGTATTTGGAGATCCGTCAGCATTAATGGCTAGGTCTGCGTTGCCGTGATCAGCAATAACGATAAATGTATATTTTTTTTCAAGACCTTTTTTTACAATTTTTTCCAGGCAGCCATCCACAGTCTCTACTGCATTGATAATGGCATTAAAGACCCCCGTATGTCCAACCATATCCGGATTGGCAAAGTTTAGGCAAAGGAAATCAGGTGAATTTTTCGAAATATCATCAAGAACGTTCTGTGTGACGGAATGAGCGCTCATTTCAGGCTGTAAATCATAGGTGGCCACTTTTGGAGAATTCACTAGAATCCTTTGTTCTCCGTTGAAGGGTTTCTCTCTTCCTCCATTAAAAAAGAAGGTCACATGAGGGTATTTTTCTGTTTCGGCAATTCTCAATTGGGTTTTACCATGAGAAGACAAGACCTCCCCCAAGGTGTTCGTGAGATTTTCTTTGTCAAAAATTACTTCTAGACCCTCAAATGATTCATCATAACGGGTCATGCAATAAAAATTGAGATTTAGCTTCTTCATTTCAAAATCCGGAAAATCTCTTTGTGTCAAAGCGCTTGTGATTTCCCGGGGCCTATCGGAACGGAAATTAAAACATATTACAGTATCTCCATCTTCAATTAAACCATTCTTCTCAATCAATGACGGCTCGATAAATTCATCAGAAATATTGTTTTGATAAGACGATTGAATCGCATCGGCAGCAGTCATGAATGCTGAACCAATACCTTTGGTCATTAAATCATAGGCTTTTTTAATTCGTTCCCATCGTTGATCTCGATCCATCGCATAATAGCGTCCAATCACACTGGCTATTTTGATGTTGTTCTGATGCGTAATTTTCTGAAGTCTTGCTATGAATGAGAGGCCACTTTTTGGGTCGCAATCTCTCCCGTCGGTAAAGGCATGGATGAAAACATTATGCATATTCAGGGCATTTGACAATTCGCAAAGTGCATGTAAATGCTTTTGACTGCTGTGCACACCACCATCAGAAACGAGTCCTATTAAATGTGTTTTTTTTCCATTTTTTTTGGCTTTTTCAAAAGCTTGAATGAGTTTTGAGTTTTGTTTAAAAGTCCCATTTTCTATGGAGTTATTTATTCTACTTAACTCTTGATAAACAATTCTTCCTGCGCCAATATTAAGGTGCCCCACCTCTGAATTCCCCATTTGACCTGCAGGCAGACCAACGCTTTCACCATATGTTTTGAGCCTAGAGTTTGGGAAATCATTTAAGAGCGAATCAAAAAAGGGTGTTTGCGCTTTGTGAATGGCATCTGAATGATCTGCTTTCCCAATTCCCCAGCCGTCAAGAATTATTAAACCTACTTTTTCATTCATATGGTAAACGTATTGTAAATATTGATCCACATGGAGTATTCTTGCTGTAAGTAATATCCCCTCTGTGTAATTGAATAAAATGTTTGGCGATGTATAACCCAAGACCACTCCCTTTCTTCAATCGTGTTTCTTCATTTCCCACTCGGTAAAACTTGTCAAAAATGAATTTCTTTTCATTTTCATCAATTCCTGGGCCTTGGTCTATTATTGAAATATTTAGGTCATTAGTGCCATTTTCAACATTTACAATAATCTCATTTGAGTCTGCATATTTGATTGCATTTTCAAGGATGTTAATTATGCTTGTTTCAATCATGAATATATCTGCAGACAAATCAAAATGATTTGGACAATTTAAATTCACGAGATTTTTCTCTTGTCTTTTATTTGAGTTGCTAACGATTTTTTCTAATAAAGTTTTAATGTTTATTGGTTTTTTATCTGCAATCAAGCCCTTGTTTTCTATACTTGAGGCCTGAATGATGTTATCAATTAAGATTTTTAAACGTTCATTTTCAGAGATTGCTTTTTCAATCAGCGTTTGAGTTTGCTCCTTATTGAGATCTCTTTTTGAAAGGGTTTGGAGCGCAAGCTGAATGGATGTAAGTGGCGTTTTAAGTTCATGGGTAACAGAAAGCAAAAAGTTGTTTTGATTTTGAGAGAGTTCAATTTCTTTTCTAATGGATCTTTGAATTTGCCAGAAACCTGCTAATAGAATTAAAATAAAAACGCCCCCTTCCCCAAGGATCATAAAAACACGTCTTGAGGTTTGAGCGTTGGAGGAGTCGACAAGTGCTCCCAAATTAATGATTTGATAACCCCACCATATAAATTGTAATACGACATAAATGCCTAAAATATAGATTAAGATATTCGACTTTTTCGACATTAGGCTAGTGTTTTGAATTTCAGGTTCTTTTCTTTAATCATACGAATAACTTCGGGCAAACACTTTTTTAATTTTTCAGCTGATT
>CALKHF010000025.1 GCA_938092255.1 uncultured Flavobacteriales bacterium
TGATTGATTGCATTTACTTCAGCATGTTCCTTTCCATATTCTTCATGATACCCTTCCCCAATTATAAGATTTTTATGTACAATTACACATCCCACCATTGGGTTTGGAGCGACCTCTCTCATTCCTTTTAATGAAAGGTCGATACATCGTTGCATGTATATCTCATCAGACATGATTCAAAGGTAGTGATTCTTATAGAGTATCGAAGTTAAAGGTTCCATTAAGAGGAACTTTATAATGTTCTATAAATTGATTTTAGTGGAAAGAATTAATTGGTGAATTCAACTTTTCCATCTGAATTATACCATACAGCCTCGATTCTATCGCCATTCTTGTAGGTTTCTTTACTTTTTAATTGACCATTCACAAAATACGTGTTGTATTCTCCATCATACTCACCTTGAATAAACCTCCCTGATTCCCAAATGGTGCCGTCAAAATAATATTCTGTATAAGTCCCGTTTCTTAATCCATTTTTAAATCCCGTTTTAACGGATATCTGACCATTTCTGTAATATTCAAAATAAGGCCCGTTCAATTGACTATTTTGATAGTTTTCTTCTTCTTTTATTTTGCCAGAATTGTAGTAACTCATTTTTTTTATGACTTGCTCTTGACTTCCATTTCCAATGTAGGTTACAACAAGTTTTTTATTCCCGCTATCATATCGCTCTATTATTTTTTCTCTTTTATTCGTTTTGTATGGAATACCGTTCGCTTTTCCTTTTCCTCCATTTTTTAATATTTCAATTTCTTCTTTAAGCTTTGACACTTCTTTTTTACAGTCAGAGTTTTGACAGGAAAACATGATGCACAGCGTTACAGTTAGAGGCAATATTTTGATAAGAAAGTGTTTCATTAATAGTTGAGGGAAAGTTAGAAAAAGTTAAAGAGATATAAAAATTTATTTTCGATTAATGCAAAAAGCTCAGTAAAGTTGATACTTACTGAGCTTTTCTAATCCCACAGCCATATGGGCTTGCGGTCTGGACGGGACTCGAACCCGCGACCCCCTGCGTGACAGGCAGGTATTCTAACCAACTGAACTACCAGACCATTTATTCCAATCTTTCGATTTTTGACAACAGTCAAATTAGGAAATGTTCTATCCTTTCAAAAAGGAAGTACAAAAATAAACTTATTTTTTTGATTGTAAAGCACTTTTTATAAAAATCATTTGTAACAAAATGACTATTTTCAATTTTATATGCATCACATGACGTTTCAAAAGACAATTTTTATTGGTTTTCTTTTTCTTCTGAACTCTTTTCTTGCTCAAGAAGTAGAAATATTAAAGTATAATTCGAATGTTGTCATTAAAGAATTAACTCATTTAAATACGAAGTATCGAGAATGCAATCTATCATTAATGCCCAATGGTGGTGTTTTATATTTTATGTCCACTCGATCGCGTTTGGGATCGAATGGTTTGGGTGACGGTGATATTTATCGAGTAGCCAGAAATGATAATAGATGGGAAAGGCCAGAATTTGTTTCTGATATAAATACTTACAATGGAGAGGACGAACCCTCGGTATCATATGATGGAGAAAAAATATATTTCCAGAGTTGGAGAGATAATTGGGAGGGTACAGGAGGCCCTTATTATGAAGCCGTTATAGATGATGGTAAGCTTCAAAAAATTAGAGGACTAGGTGGAGGAATCAATCGTTTTTTCAGAAAAGAGTTTAGAGCGAATAGGGGGTATGCAACCGATGGAATGGCTGTTTCTCCAGATGGAAACTTATTTATTGTGGCCTGTGGGAGTCAATATAATGGAAATATGGATCTATTCTACAGCAAAAAAACAAATGGCACATGGTCTTTTCTGAAGCGTTTGGATATTAGTACAAATGGAAATGAACGATCAGTTTATATTGCCGCAGATAATCAAACCATTTATTTTTCATCTGATGGCCATGGTGGATTTGGTGGATTAGATATCTTAAAAACAACTTTTAATAATGGCCACACAGGTCCATTAAGTAACATAGGTAAACCTTTTAATACGCGAAAGAATGATATGGGGTTTGTGATTTCAGGGAAAGGAGAATCTGCTTTTTTTATTAGAGATCTTGACATATATTTTGCTGATCTTAAGGATGTGAATGATGAAATAAAACCTACATCATCTTCTTTAGTATTTGGTAAAGTGTTGCTGAATGGCAAGCCAGCTAAAGTAGAGGTCATCGTGCAGTCAAATGGTAACACAATAGGAAAAGCGACGAGTGATGAAAATGGAAAGTATTCAATATCAATTTCTACTTCAATTGTGAAAGCAAAAGTATGTATCAACGAAAATGTTGAGTATGATTTTAGACCCAAAGAAATTATTTCTAAAGGACAGCGATATGAGGAGTTTGAGGTTGATTTTAATGCAGAAAAAATTAAAATAGAAACTCAATCAATGCAGGTAAGTCTTGTTGAGGATACAAAAGGCAAAGAAAGTATTGATGAAACGATTGTTTACTTCGGATTTGATCTTGCGATAATTGAAAACAAAGAAGTGACTAAACTTAAAAGTTTAATAAAGACAATACAACCCGATTCAAGGGTTATTATTGTTGGCCATACGGACCATATCGGAACTAATGATTACAACAAGAGCCTTTCAATCAAAAGAGCGGAAGCCGTAAAGGAATGGTTTATTCACAAAACAAAACTGAAAAGCACGCAAATCGACCTCCAGTTTAAAGGAGAAACTGAAATTCTTAATGATGGATTAACGAATAAAGAACGGGCACTAAATCGTAGAGTTACCGTAAAAGTAATCAGCTATTAATTTCTTAATATTTTTCCATATTTAACAATGCTTTCAAGTCTTTCTAGTGTTTTTCGCTCTCTGCACAATTCCAAGAATGCTTTTCTTTCTAAGTCCAGTAAATATTGCTCTGAAACATTAGTATTTTCAGATAAGTCTCCTCCGCACAATACAAAACCAAGTTTTTCGGCGATTATTTTATCGTGTTCAGACATATAGTTTCCAGATAACATTGAGTTTGCACCTACATATACGATACCAAGACCTTCTTGACCAACAACTGTAATGTTCTTTTCTCTTTTTGGTGCTACATAGCCTTTATCTGCCATTTCAAGGCATGCTGCTTTGGCTCTTGTTAAGTGATGTGCTCTCGAAACAACAACTTCATCTATCCCTTCTCTTAAGTATCCATGATCGAATGCTTCATATGCTGAAAGAGAGACTTTAGCTTGTCCAACGGTTAAGAAACGATCTCTAAGCCTGTTGATTTTAATGTCCCCTGAGTGAAGCTCTTCTGAAAGCCTTTTGGCAAATTCTTTTGTTCCTCCGCCCCCCGGAATCAGCCCGACACCAAATTCGACAAGACCCATGTACAATTCAGCATGAGCTACAACTTTGTCCGCATGTAGAGAGATTTCGCATCCGCCACCCAATGCCATGTTGTGAGGAGCGACGACAACTGGAATGTTCGAATATCTAATCCTCATGGTAGTATCTTGAAATGCCTTAACAGCAAAATTCAGCTCATCAAAGTCCTGATCAGCGGCCATCATAAAAATCATTCCAACATTTGCTCCTGCTGAAAAATTCTGACCTGTATTTGAAATAACCAGTCCTTTATACTCGTTTTCTGCCATATCAATGGCTTTATTAATTCCTTGTAAGACTCCTCCACCTATTGTATTCATTTTCGTGTGAAATTCGAGATTGAGAATGCCATCGCCTAAATGAACAAGGGTACAATCTGAATTTCCCCAAACCTTGTTTTCATCCCTTAATGAACTTAAATCTACAATGTCTTCAGTACCGGGTATCACTTTATAAGAATTAGAAGTTGTGTCGAAATACATCCGCTTTCCATTCTCCGTTTTGTAAAAAGAGGTCATACCATTGGAACGCATAGATTCAATCGATACACCCATCTTTTTATTGGCGTCATTGATGAATTTTAAACCTTGGTCATATCCGAAGAGGTCCCAAGATTCAAATGGGCCTAACTCCCAACCAAAACCAGCTTTCAAGGCATCATCGATTTTATAGTATTCTTCAGAGATCTCAGGAATCCTATTTGAAACATAAGCCAAAAGCCCTCCAAATATTTTTCTGTAAAATTCACCGGCTTTGTCCATGCCCATGACAAGCATCTTCGTACGCTGTTTAAGGTCCTCAATTGGCTTGGCCATATCTAATGTTGGGAACTTTACTTTTGGGGCCACCTCATACTCGAGGGTTTCAAGATTAAGAGCAAGGATTTTCCTTTTTCCTTTTTCATCTTTTTCTTTTTTGTAAAACCCCTGTCCTGATTTGGAACCTAGCCAATTTTTGTCAACCATTTTGGCGATATAGTCAGGAAGCTCAAACAATTCTTTTTCTTCATCGTCTGGACAATTTTGTTTTAGACCGTTGGCAACATGAACCAATGTATCAAGACCAACAACATCACATGTTCTGAATGTTGCAGATTTGGGTCTTCCTAAAATCGGTCCAGAAAGCTTATCCACCTCACTAACAGTAAAGCCCATTTCCTTTACCGCATGGAAAAGTGCCATGATCGAATAAACACCAACTCTATTTGCAATAAAGGCAGGTGTATCTTTACACAATACCGTTTTTTTACCTAATATTTTAGAACCATAATCCATCAAAAAATCGATTATCGCAGGATCCGTTTTAGATGTGGGTATGATCTCTAATAATTGAAGGTATCTAGGAGGGTTAAAGAAGTGAGTGCCACAAAAATGTTTTTGAAAGTCTTCACTTCGACCTTCCAACATCATGTGGATGGGTATTCCTGAAGTATTTGAAGAAATTAATGTTCCAGGCGTTCTGTGTTTTTCAACTTTTTCGAAAAGCTGTTGCTTAATATCTAATCTTTCTATGATGACTTCAATCACCCAATCACAATCCTTGATTTTATGTAGGTCGTCATCAAAGTTTCCAGTTTCGATTCTTTTGGCGAATGATTTACGGTAAATAGGAGAGGGGTTGGATTTCAAAGCAAATTGAAGTGAAGAATCAACAATTCTATTTCGAACGCCTTTATCTTCAAGTTTAGCTCCCTTTTTCTTTTCTAAATCATTAAGCTCTTTAGGTGTTATATCCAACAGGATGACTTCACATCCAATATTTGCATAATGGCATGCGATCCGAGAGCCCATTACTCCGGAACCTAAAACTGCGACTTTTCTTATAAATCTTTTCATTTTGTATTTTTAAGCTTTTGTATTTTTTTCTTTATCTACTTCTTCAATGGACAAATCCAATGCATTCATTACATTGAAAAATCCTTTAACATCCCGTTCTTTAACCTTAGAGGAAATTTTTTCATTGAATTCAAGGAGAAAGTTTTTAACCATTCTTCGACTTTCAACCCCTTTAACTGTAAGAAATATATTGACCTTTCTTTTATCTCCTTTAAAATTTTTTCGTTCAATTAAACCGCTTTTTTCCATGGCGTTAAGTGTCCTAGAAAGCGAAGTCGGTTCCATGCCCATTTTGGGGCCTAATTGTGTGCTAAGTGTTCCAGATTTTTCTACAATCATTAGAATAAATCCAACAGACATTGTCATCCCTTGAGTCATTGCTTTTTGATTGTACATTCGTGACACTCGATGCCATGCATGTCGAATTAAAAAGTCTAGAAATATGATTTTTTTCTCACTCATTAAGAGTGTAAATTTAGTAAAAAATATTATGCATGCATAAAATTACCAAACTATTTTTGATATATAAACAGTGCCTTTCATAATGGCCACCATGATCTTATTCTGATTGAAAACTTCTATTTGATAGATCGCAGTTTTGTTCCCTCTATGGATTTCGATTGAATTACTTTTGAGTACATCTCCTTGTTGGACTTTCACGAGATGGGAAATAGAAGTTTCAATACTAAAACTCTGAAAACCATAGCTATTTGCTGCAAAAGCAAGTGTTGAATCTGCTATAGAATAAGCGATTCCTCCATGTGCAATGGAAAAACCGTTAAGCATTTCTTGCCTTATGTGGCACGATAAGCTGCACTTTCCTTTCTCAATGTTTTCAATTTTTATATCCATCCATGAGCTGAATTCGTCTTTGTTCATCATCAAGTTTACAATTTCCGAAGCTGATTTCATTTCATGTATGCCATCCATGACTTAAGGTTTAAAGTGTTTCTGATATAATCCAATTCAATTTCTGCCTCGTCTGAATCAAAATATGAGTTAAAAGAAACTCTGTAGAGACTGTTATAGTGAATTATTTTTATTTCGCTATTTTGATTTTCTAAGTTCTGCACAAATGATTCCGCATGATTTTCTTGTTCAAAAGAGCCAATAATGATATGGAAGTTTCTTGGACCGACCTCAGTAAAGTCTTCTTCAATCAATTCTTCATTTTTAATATTTTCAATAATTACAGTATCTTCAATAAAATTAGTGTCTTCAATAATGCTTGTTTTTATGGTACTGAAGTCATTATCTATAGCGATTGAATCTTTTTTGTTTTCCTTTGGTGTTATTAAAGCGATTTGTTTGGTGTTAGGTCCATTTTGAACCTCGCAAGTATTCAAAATAAATGGTGCCGATATGACTAGTAATGAAATAGCCATTAATAGAGGAATCCATAGCTTTTTCTTTTTTTTATCGAATTTGGCTTTTTCTATAATCGGTTTCTTTTCCTCGGGTTTGACATAATTTAGTGGCATTACGTCTAAATCATCATTCCATTGATCATTTTCGGAATATTCTTTAGAATCCTTTTCGTTTTTATTTTCGCCCGTAGCCATTTTAAAATAATTCTTTAAAGTCAAAACACCTGTCTAGACGCACGCCTTTTTCTGTATTCTTTAGGGTGCAGCATTCGTTTACAGAGTCATGTTCAAGAAATAAGATGTAATTATTTTTTTCAGCGAAAGATAAAAACGCTCCTTTCTCTTTTAAGGTTGTTAATGGCCTAGTGTCATAACCCATTACATAAGGCAGGGGAAGGTGTCCTACGCTCGGGAGTAAATCAGCCATAAATACCAAAGTCTTCCCCTGGTATTTAATGTGAGGAATCATCATGTTCTCTGTATGTCCGTCAACAAATAAAACATCGATGTTATTAAAGACGTTTTTTGATAATGTACCTTCATTTTTAATGAATTTAAGCTGACCACTTTCTTGAATGGGTAGAATGTTTTCTTTCAAAAAAGAAGCTTTTTCTCTGCCATTTGGGTTTACAGCCCATTCCCAATGATTTTCTGTACTCCAATAAGTTGCATTCTTGAAATTCGGACGATAACCATTTTTTTGTTCGTTCCAAACTACTGCTCCACCGCAATGATCAAAATGTAAATGGGTAAGAAATACATCAGTAATATCATCTTTAGAAAAACCAAGTTCATTGAGGTTCTTATCTAAAGAGTCAGGTCCGTGAAGATAATAATGAGAAAAGAACTTGTCAGACTGCTTGTCACCCATTCCAGTATCGATTAGCATTAATCGGTCCCCATCCTCTATTAAAAGGCTTCTTAATGCCCATGAGCACATGTTATTTTCATCGGCGGGATTAGTTCTTGACCAAAGGCTTTTAGGAACAACACCGAACATGGCACCTCCGTCTAATTTAAAGAATCCCGTATTTAAAACATGTATTTTCATGAACTTTATGTAACTGAATAATCTTCAAAATCTTCCGTCATCTCTTGGTCTACTCGTTTCGTAACTGAAATAGGAATGTAATCCACTGATACATTGGTTTTATCAAGTCCAAAATCTTCAGCAGGTTTAAGACCTGTGCTTTTCACAAATCGATATGCCTTGATGCAAATGTTTTGGAACGAAGTTAAATCATTGTCGGCAGAAACCCTCGAATTGATAACGACAAATTTAAAGTCAACTTCTTCGAATGTTCCTCGCACTGATTCAAATACAGTATCACCACTTAATTCGTTTTTAGAAACCATTTTTCGTTGAATTTTACGCATCATGTACTCAAACTGATGTTCTTCCTTAAATCCAAGCTGAAGACTTACATAGTAACATGATTTATCAATGATTTCATTGACGGAATAATGCACACCCCATGGTTCATTTTGAATGTCAAGATGTAAAAACCAAATTACATCAGCTTTACGAGGTTTTTTCTTAAACAATGAATGAAAAACAGTAGTGTCTAGCTTATTTGACGAATTGCTTCTTGTTGGAAATACAAGATTAGTCGCCTCAAATGGTATTTTAGGATCCGATTTTACTGCGGAAATAAGTTTTACAACTCGTTTCATGGGAACATATTCTGTAATACTCGTTCGAAGTTCTCTAGCCTTATTGTAAAAGTATAGCAAGATAAAGAAAGTTGTTGCAAGAATTAGAGTGAACCATCCTCCAGAAACAATTTTTCCAAGATTCGATAATAGGAAAACACCCTCAATCAATATAAAAAGAGCGAAAATGCTAAGATAAAACACCCTGGCTTTTGGATATTTCACCATCAGTAAAAATCCAAGTAGAATGGAAGTCATCACCATGTCAATGGTAATGGCAAGGCCATAAGTGTGCTCCATGGCACTTGATTTTTTGAATATGAAAATAACCATTAAGCATCCAAACATCAAAAACCAATTAATAAAGGGAATGTATATCTGACCTTTATTGTCGGTTGGATATTTCACTTTCAGGTTGGTCCACAGTTTGAGCTTAATCGCTTCATTCATTAATGTGAATACACCCGTAATTAAAGCCTGAGAAGCAATAATTGTCGCAGCGGTGGCAATAACAATTGCAAATGGCATCATACCATTTGGAACCATTGAATAAAAAACAGTTTCGCTACCTGACAATGCAAATCCAGGTGAAAGACATAATGCTGCCTGACCCATGTAATTCATGACCAATAAAGTCGCTACGAATCCCCAGCTGACACGTATATTCCCTTTTCCACAATGACCAAGATCTGAATATAAGGCCTCGGCTCCTGTAGTGCAAAGGAAAACCGAACCTAAAATCCAAAACCCTCCGTCAATATTTGTTACTAGGTTGATTGCATACCATGGATTTAGTGCCTTTAAAACGATGGGGTTATCAATAATTTGAATGGCACCTAAATAACCCAAAAAAGAAAACCAAACAACCATAAAGGGTCCGAAAAACTTACCTATGGCAGCCGTCCCAAATTGTTGTACGGTAAAGAGTAAAATGACAATGCCAACAATAATGGGAATCACATGGAGCTCGGGATAGATGTTATTGATTCCTTCCACTGCAGAGGATATTGATATTGCTGGAGTAATAAATCCATCGGCTATTAGAGTAGAACAACCTATTAATGCCGGAATAATAATCCATCGGTATCTTCTTTCCTTCAATAGGGCGAATAAGGCAAATATTCCCCCTTCTCCTTTGTTATCCGCATTCAATGCAAAATAAATATACTTGAATGTGGCGATTAATAGTAAAGTCCAAATTACACATGAGAGACCTCCCAGGATAAAGGCTTCATTAATATTTTTGCCTCCTCCTGTGATGGCTTGAAAAACATAAAGCGGTGAAGTCCCGATATCTCCAAACACGATACCCGTGCTTATAAGTATCCCGGCAAAAGTTATTTTACTTACGTTTGAGTCACTCATTAAAATAGTGTTAACACAAAATTAATTGAAATTTTTAACAATGAATGTCATTCAATGGGGTAAAAAAAAATGAAAATTAAGCTATATTTGCAAGCGAAATGCCCACGTGGTGAAATTGGTAGACACGCCATCTTGAGGGGGTGGTGCCGTAAGGTGTGCTGGTTCGAATCCAGTCGTGGGCACTTTTGTTTGAACTATAAGCTCTTGTTTTATCAAGGTAATTATTAAACATAAAATACTAATAATGAGTAATTTAATTATAATCACATCTACTATATGTTTATTCTTAATCATTTCTTGTTCAAGTGATTTGCCTTTGGACGAAAAATTCGAAAGTAAAGTAGAAAAAGAAAAAGAAAAAAAAGAAAAAGAAAAAAAAGAAAATGAGCAATCTCTGAATAAAGGGATTCTATTTCTAGAGAATAATAAGAAAAACACACAAGTTCAAGTTACAGCATCGGGACTTCAATACGAAGTGTTGAGGCAAGGGTTTGGGCCAAAGCCAGGGCCAATGGATCGTGTAAAGGTTCATTATCACGGTACGACGCCCAGTGGAGAAGTATTTGATAGCTCTGTTGATCGAGGTCAGCCCGCTGAATTTGGATTGAATCAGGTCATCAAAGGTTGGACCGAAGGCCTACAGTTAATGAGTGGAGGAGCAAAATATAAATTTTATATTCCACAAGAATTGGCATATGGTGCCAACCCTCAGCCCGGAAGTATAATTGAGCCCTATATGCCTTTGGTTTTCGAGGTGGAGTTACTGGAGATATTGGATGGCCCTGCAATTAAAAATGTTGAAAAAGCTCCATTAACTTCTATGAAATTTGACAAGATGAAGCATGATTTTGGGAATGTTAAAGCTGATACAGACAACAAAACCTTTTTTACGGTTACCAATACAGGAAACAATCCACTCATCATTGAATCGGTAAAAGCAAGCTGTGGCTGTACAACACCTTCAAAACCTGAGAAGCCTATAATGCCTGGAAAAAGTGATAAAATAGAGGTTGTTTTTCATCCAAAAGAGAATCAATTAAAAGAGCAGAAGAAAACCGTAAGAGTAGTTGCTAATACCACTCCAGGTGAATTGGTACTGAATGTCCGCGCTTTTGTTGAGAAAAAATAAAAGGCGTTATTCTTCCTCGAAGTAATTCAGATCCTTTCCAAAAGTTTCTTGGAGTCGACTCAGGCTGTATAGCGCTAAGGAAATAAAAATTAAACCTACGATTAAGGCGGACCAAGCATCGCCGCAGTTTAGCGCTATTAAAAATGCGAAACTTGGCATAATTAGGTTGACAGATCCTCTTACAAAATTGGGAATGGTATTCGCTGTTGTAGAACGAATATTTGTGCCGAATTGCTCAGCGGCCATGGAAACAAATAGCGCCCAATATCCTGTAGAAATACCCAATAGAAAACATACAAAGTAGTATGTTTCAGCAGATATTCCATGCATGAAAAACAAAAAGTTTATTACGAGTATAAGGGTGAAAATCAAATATATTGCGATTACTTTTTTTCTACTTTTAAGAAATTGGCTCAATATTCCTGAGATTAAATCTCCAATTGAAAGACCAATATAAGTATACATGATTGCTTTACCATTAACGAGGTTTTCAATACCTAGTAAGGGCGCAAAATTATCGCGTGAATTCATAATTAAAAGCCCTACAACAAAATAAATTGGAATTCCGATAATGATGCAGTGAATGTACTTTGTTAGATTCTCCCTGTTTAAAAAAATAAGTTTAAGGTTGCCTTTAGAAACTTTTTTATTCTCAGACATTTTTTTAAAAAATGAAGATTCAATCGTTCCAACCCTAAGCAATAGCAACATAATTCCTAATATACCTCCAACAATATATGTTACTTGCCAATTCTCAAATTGATAGCCAAAGGTTTCAAAAATAAAATTCCCTATCAACGCACCTTTTTCATATACGTAGTAAGCAACAACTCCCCCAAGGGCACCAAAAGTGACTATAATCATTGTCCCATATCCCCTATTTTCTTTTGACATGAGTTCTGAAACCAAGGTAATACCGGCCCCTAATTCCCCGGCTAAACCGATTCCGGCAATAACACGAACAATTGCATAACTGGTTATATCTGTAACAAATGCATTAGCAAGATTTGCTAAGGAGTACAAAAGGATGGAGCCAAATAATACTTTCAGCCTTCCTTTTTTATCTCCAAGAATTCCCCAAAGTAAACCTCCAATTAACATTCCCCACATTTGCATGTTGTATAAAAACTTTCCCGTAGATGCCTTTTCTTCAATGCTTTGCCCATTCATAATT
>CALKHF010000026.1 GCA_938092255.1 uncultured Flavobacteriales bacterium
GGCAATGATGTGTTTCCTGGTAATTCACTGGTTTGGGCTTTTATATTCGTCATCGTTAATAATGCAATTAATAGATAAAGTGATTTTTTCATAGAAATAAATTTGGTCTAAAGGTAGCGGTTTTAGACGATTCAACATTCGTTCTAAATTGAATCAAAAAAGCCCTCAATGTGAGGGCTTAAAAACAAGGAGAGACCTTGTTTTATAAAAACGAATAACGTGTAATTAAAATTGCTTTTGTCTAAATAAAAACGACTCGTCGTAATTATTCGTTGAAAATTGTTTGTTGTAAATAAACAACGTCAAAACAATTCTTTAGGTTGTCTCCATTTCAAAAATTATATTTTAGAGGTATACTATTGTTATTCGAACAACACTCTTCTGTAAACATATTTTATCACGATAAACGACAAACCCAGTCCCGTTAAGATGTCAAATAAATGGTGCTGATGAACCAAAACCACTGAGCAACAAATCAGGAATACCCATGAGAATAAAAACCCATGAAACAATTTACTTCGCGTTTGATCAACCATGGCAAAAGCGGTCAGCACTGAAAATGTAATGTGCAGTGAAGGATATAAATTGTAGGGGTGGTCTATTTCATGCAAAAATGAATACATGGTTTCGTATCCCTCTATACCATCAACTCGAGAAAACCCAAGTTCGCCGGGAAAACTAAGAAAAACAAGTGCCGCAATAAAGGAACTAGCCATGAGACTTATGGTAAAAGCCTTAATTACTTTTGGGTCTTTGATGATAAAAAAATTCAGAGCCAATAGTAAATGAAAAGAGGCATAGATGTAGATCATCCAAGGAACCAGAGGAATGTCTTTTTCAAAATCGAAATACATGCCGTAATGCCTTTCCATATTTGATGCAATTTCATTTGTCCCAAGATATACCGTAAGGCAGAACAAAACACAAATGCCTCCCCAAAACACCATTGCTTTTAGTCTTGCACTACTCATCAACTAAGAATCTTTATTTGAATTTGGATCAACAATTAAAAACTTCATCTGTAAACAATATAGCAATTAATTAAATTACTCTAATTTTGAAACGCCTTGAACAAGCGAAAGTATTAGGGGCTTAAAGATTCAAACGATGATTACAATAATTTCCGGTACAAATCGATCAAACAGCAATTCCTTTAAAGTTGCCAAGCTATGCAAAGAAATTTTAGAAGAAAGTCAGGTTGCAAGTCAAATATTTTCGTTAGAAAACCTTCCAAACGACTTTCTTGCATCAGAAATGTACCAAGATCATTCGGATCACTTTCAGAAAACGATTACTCAGTATATCCACGGTGCGGAAAAACTTATTTTTGTCGTTCCCGAGTATCACGGGAGTTACCCAGGGGCTTTAAAGGTGTTTTTGGACGCCATCTCATCGGATGACATTATGGATAAAAAAACCATGCTTGTCGGTGTTGCTTCTGGCCATGCGGGAGGCATAAGACCTCTGGGTCATTTAACCGATGTCCTCCATCATTTAAGGGCAGAGGTTTTTTCGAGAAAGCCAAAATTAAGCTACATTGATCAATTGATTGATTCTAAGGGTGAGTTTGATCAAAAAACGGTCAAAAGTCTTAGTGGAAACATTGAGTTGTTTTTAAACTATTAATTTATTGCGTAAGGTTTTTCTTCTGCGAATAAATGCAGTATGAGTACGAAAAAATGTCGGACGATGACAAGAAAGCAATGGATGAAGAAATCAAAGCTTGTAAAGAAGACAAATAAATTATTTTTCAATAAGAAAAACCCTTCTTATTGGAGGTTTTTTTATTTCAATAGATTTTCGATTAGGTCCTCAATCTCTTTTTTGTACTTTTCAAAGTGAACACCAGTCCCTGGGCCGTTGAATCCCGTATGGATTAAAACGATTTCTCCTTGAGCATTGAAAAATATGCTTGTGGGGAAGCTAGAAATTTCATTAAGCATTGGAAAAAGCGCTGATGCGGTTTTTTTATTTGCAGCTCCTCCCAAATAAACGGGATAAGGTATTTCAGCTTTATCAACAAAACGTTTTAATTTTTTTCTTTGCATTCTTTTTGTTGATCCATACTCAAAGGCAACACTTGTAATTTCTAATCCTTTCGACTTGTATTTTTCATAAAGCGCCTTGTAGTAATTCGTTTCGTCTAAACAATTAGGGCACCACGAGCCCATAATTTGTATGATGGATACCGGGCTTTTGCCCGCACCCAGCTTCTTTTTAAACCCACAAGTTGTAGTAACTTTTACGTCATTGAGATCTAATGTAGAGTCAATGATATAAGTCAATTTACTCGGGCTTTTGAGCTCGGCATTTTCATCTGCAACCCCTTTCCAATCTGTTTGATAGCTCGAGCCGCTGTAAAATCTACCCAATAGATTTATACCATTGATTTTTGCTGTAAAAACAAAGGCATGTGACCCATCAAAACAAGATAGAAACAACTCGTTCCCGTATACGTTTCCTGAAAGGAATCGAAAATCACCTGTTTCTGTTAAAAAAGTACCATGGATGAGGTCTCCATATTGTTCAAACAATCCCACAGCAGGCCAAGGATCATCATTTTCTGAAAAAGTCACTTGATATTTATTTGCAATCCTCAATGGTTTTCCATTGATTTCAGAAGAGAATCGAGGGGTGTCGCCAAGAACTCCATGAAGCGGGATGCGTTGTCCTTTAATATTGTTTTGCCAATATCCCCTGAAATTATTTAAAGAGTCTAGGCATATCATAAGGTAACTGTCCATTTCTAGAAAGCTCAATTGAAGTGAGTCTTTTTTTTGTTTGGAGGACAGAATGATTTTTTCTTTTCCATTAACAATTCGGTATAACGGCGACGAATTATCATCTGAAAACTTCTCTAAAAAAAAGGGAAGGACTAACCGATCATTAAGCGCGAGTTCAACACGCCAAATGCTTTTTTGGCAAAGACAGAAACCTACATTGACGAGACAAACAATGATTAAAAGGAGGTGTTTATTCATGGCATTCTACTTTTCTACTTTTTTCTTGGTCTAAAATACTTTAAATTTGTTAAAATGCGAATCGTAAAATCATACCTATTTGTTTTAATTGTTGCCTTAACTTTTCAAATTAATTGTCAGAAATCTTCAATTCAGGTGCTGAGCTGGAATGTGTTTTTAAGGCCATCAATAATGAACGATGGACAGATGAATCGTGTTTCTGAGATTGGAGATTATTTAGAAGGTTCTGGCGCTGATGTTCTTGTTCTTCAGGAAGTTTTCCACCGAAAAGCGAGGAAAGCCCTAAAAAAACAGCTAAAACGCACATACCCATATCAAACGAAAAAAGGACCTGTATCTTGGCTGGGGATTCCCTCGGGGGTCGTTTTTTTTTCAAAAATGCCGATCGTTAAAGAAAAAATAGTTTCTTTTTCCTTTTCTAAAGGAGCAGACCGTTTGGCTAAAAAAGGAGCCATATTGGTTACTTTTGAAAAAAACGGACAAGAGATATCCATCCTTGGCACCCACTTACAGGCAGGATCGGATTTGTCTCGAATTAAAATCAGAAACAAACAAATTAATCAGATCACCAACGCAGTAAAAAACATAGATTCTAATCAAATACTTATTTATGCTGGAGACTTTAACATTCAAAATCAAAGCAATATGTTTGTTAAATTGAAAAATAAATTAAAGTCAAATAATCCGAAATTTAATAAAAGCAGTAGGAGGGCTGTGACGGCAAATTTTAAAGACAACAATTTGTATCCAGTTGCTGGAAAGCCCGTGTGGATAGATTACATAATGATAAGAAGGGCAGCAAGGGTGAGTCAGAAATCCTTATGGGTTGAAGAACCCAGGGGTAAAAACCGACGAAAAAACAAGAGGCTTTCTGACCACAATCCTGTTTTATCCATTGTTGTGTATGAAAAAAAATAATTTTGATGCAACCCTTTAACCCGAATAAGAGTCTTTATATTGTGAGCTATGGATGATGAGTCTTTAATTGCAGGATGTATTAAAGGCAATCAAATAGCTCAAAAGACGTTGTTTGATAGTTTTTCACCGAAATTTTTTGCGCTCTGTCTTCGTTACATGAAGAGTACAGATGATGCAGAAGATGTACTTCAAGAAGGCATGGTAAAGATTTTTACCAAGCTTCCTGAATATGAGGGCAAAGGCTCTTTTGAGGGATGGATGAGGCGCATTGTTGTGAATACCTGCTTAGATCAGATTAGAAAAAATCAAAAATTAAAATTTGATGTTTCTATAGATCAAGAAGAGTATAAGCTAAGTATGAATGCGCACATTTTGGAAAACATGTCGGCAAACGAGCTTATTGAAGAAATAAAAAAAATGCCTCCTGGTTACCGGGTGGTTTTTAATATGTTTGCGATAGAAGGTTATTCTCATCAGGAAATTGCTGAGAAACTTGGAGTAAAAGAAAGCACTTCGAAATCTCAGTATTTGAGGGCTCGGGCATATTTAAAAGAAAGAATTAGTAAACAAGATGATTGAGAACGATAACATACAAGATTTATTGAGAGAGAAGCTTCAGTCTCATGAGGTAACTCCTTCCGACGCAGTCTGGAAGAATGTGTCAAGCTCGTTGTCTAGTACTGCTACCTCAAGTGCCGCAGCAGGAAGCTCAATACTTTTTAAGGCTGCAGTAGCTGTTATCGGTGTTTCAGGTTTGGGCATTGCTACTTATTTTATTTTGCAAGATGACACCGCAGTAGTTGAATCCGCTAAAATCACAAGTCTTAAAGTTGATAATGAAGAAGAATCAATCAAAGAAATTGAGAAAACTGAAATCGCATTAGAAGAAAATGACGAAGCTTTCATTGAAAATAATAATGAGTCTCAAATAGAAAACACAACAGTTGAAGAGGTTGCGGTTGTTTTATCTGGCCCATCCGAAGAAATCGATTTCAATCCTATTTCAAGTGATGTTCAGGATGCTTCAGTCGTACAAAATACAATTCCACAAACGAATGAATTGGCGGAATCCTCAATCAACACGGATACACCTGTTGAGGAGCCTTTAATTGTATCGGAAGATGCAACAGCCATTGAAGAAGAAACAATTGAAGAAGAAACGGTTGAGACTGAAGAAAGAATTGAGGATGTTGAAGAAAACATTTCTTTACCGAACATATTTACACCAAATAATGATGGTGCGAATGACTTTTTCTCAATTGAAATGAGTGATAAACTAGATTTTCAAATAGTAGTCATCGATCAAACCAACACCGTAGTCTTTCAGTCGAACGACAAAAACTTCCGTTGGGATGGCACAATGATGAGTGGAGAACCAGCTCCGTCAGGAAATTATGTTTACTTCCTTTCTGCAAAAACTATGAGCGGTAAAGACTTTGTAAAATCATCCAAGCTAAGAATACAACGTTAATCTGCTTTAAACGGTAAACGAGTATAATCCATCTTTTTAATTCCTAGGTAGAAATAGAAATTCCCAACAATTATGATGATATGTGAAAGATCACTTTTATCAAACCAAGGGAATGGATTTACTTTTAAAAGAAAGATAAAAAAACTAGGAAGCATGATCATTACTGCCAAAAACAAATATTTAAATTCTTTATATCCTCTTTTTATGTTGTAAAAGCTAAAGTAAGCTACGGAGATGAAGACTCCAATTAGCGTGTTTATGGCTATTGGGATAAACCCGATGGTGTGCTCTTTTTGATATGCTTTTGTTGAAATAACAGTGATAACAATTAAAAAAATCAAAATCATCTTTGTAAATGCGATTTTTCCAAGAATATTTTTTTTGTTTAGGTTTCCCACCGATTTAATCATTGCTTTTTCTATGAAATAAGCGCAAAGAATGGCAGAAATCCATGTGGGGAATTTGCCTTGTGGGCCAGTATAATCAAACAATGTATGAGCCACACCCCCACAGAACGCGCCGATTCCAAAAATCAAAAAGAAATAGTACCAATATTTTAAAAAGGAGTGCTGGGTTTTGATTTTTTTAAGTTGTATCGCAAAATAGATACTGAACCCACCCATTAAAAAGTCAGTAATCAGTGCGTTCGGTTCCAAGAGGGTAATCCCATAAAACTCTATCGCAATTTTCGTAAAATCTTCTCCAATGAGCATAATCGCGACAAATTTAGCTTTTCTTTTTTTAGAGATAAACTTTATATCATTGAAAAACGTTTAGAATTTAAGTTTTTGATATATTTATTCAATGAAACTATCCGTAATTATTACTGCAGGAGGTATTGGAAAAAGATTTTCCTCAAAAGTTCCTAAGCAGTTTTTAAACTTGGACGAATTGCCAATTTTAATGCATACAATCTTACGGTTTAGTCGCTGGAATCCAGAGGCAGAAATCATCCTCACATTGCCCATTCAATGGTGCGATTATTGGGACGAATTGACTCTAAAACATGACTTTACGATTCCGCATCAAATTGTTGACGGAGGAAAAGAAAGATTCCATTCAATTAAAAACGCTTTAAATGTTTGTTCAGGATCCCACGTTATGATCCATGACGGTATTCGTCCTCTGGTAAGTTCAGACACGCTTTCTCGAAGTATGGAGGCTTTAAAGACCCATGATGCGGTAGTGCCTTATCTTAAAATTAAGGAGTCTATTCGCGTGATAAATAATGGCAGATCAGAAGCCTTAGACAGAAAAAAATATGTAACGGCTCAAACACCTCAATGTTTTAATCTTGAAGTAATAAAAAAGGCTTATTTGGAAGACTATAATGAGGTTTTTACGGATGATGCCTCTGTTGTTGAAAACAGCGGGGTTAATATTCACCTGATTGATGGAAATGAGGAGAATATAAAAATAACGACACAAAAAGATTTATTAATCGCAAGGACAATTCTTAATAACACCAAATGAAAGCACCAAAAGCCTTATTTCCTGGTGATCTTATTTCAATCATTGCTCCCGCCAAAAGTATTGATGTATCATTTATTGAGTATTCCAAAGCGCTTATTGAAAAACGAGGATATAGAGTCTTACTTTCAAATCATTGTTTAGGAGCGTACAACTATTATTCAGGAACGGATAAAGAACGATTACTTGATTTCCAAGAGGCATTAAACAATCCTGATGTCCAAGCTATTTTGTGCGCAAGGGGAGGGTATGGATCGGTTCGGATTTTTGATGAATTGGATTGGAACGAATTTGCTCAAAACCCAAAATGGGTTTTGGGTTTTAGTGACATAACTGTTTTTCACCATTTGATAAACAGTATTGGTGTGCAAAGTATTCATTCTAGTATGCCGTTGAATTTTAAGGACAATACCCCAGAAGCATTAGACACACTATTCTCAGCAATGAATGGGTCTTTATTTAAGGTAAATGTTGCGCCAACCAAAAGAAACATTACCGGTTCGGCAAAAGGAGTACTTGTCGGAGGAAACCTTAGTATAATATACAGCTTACTTTCAAGTAAGTATTGTTATGATTTTACAAATAAAATTTTGTTTATTGAGGACTTGTGCGAGCAGTACTATCATGTAGATAGAATGATGTATGCTCTTAAGCAGGCAGGGGTGCTAAAAAAATTAAAAGGCTTGATTGTGGGAGGCATGACAGACATGAAGGACACTGAAGTTTCTTTTGGGATGGACATTTATGATATTATTTTGAGTCATGTTGAGGGTTTAAGCATTCCCGTTTGCTTTGATTTCCCCTGTGGTCATATTGATGACAATAGAGCAATGATCGTAGGGTCAGAGGCCTTTCTTCTGGTTACAGATTTAAATGTCGAACTCTCTTATGTATAACCATTCTAAATAAAAACCATTTGTCTATTCTTTTGTTATAACCAATACCTTTGCAACGTAAAAAAGCGTCTTAAGATATGAGTAATTCTGCATTTATAAAATCCTCCATTGCCAAAAAATATTGGATGGCCTTAACTGGTTTGTTTTTGTGTCTGTTTTTGGTGGGTCACTTAATTGGAAACCTGCAATTAATAATTAAAACGGGAGAAGAAGGGCGTCGCGCCTTTAATGAGTACGCCTACTTCATGACCCATAACCCTGCTGTTATGGTGCTTTCTTATTTAACTTATTTCTCCATATTGTTTCATGCCATTGATGGAATTGCTTTATTTATACAAAACAAAAAAGCCCGTCCAGTAAGCTATGCTTACAATAAACCAAGCGCAAATTCCTCTTTGCCCTCACGCTATATGGCTCTTTTAGGAACCCTTGTTTTGGTATTTATTGCAACCCACATGTCTAACTTTTGGTGGAAAATGAAAGTTTCGGACGAGGTGCCCATGCATACTTATTATTCACCATCGTCTCAAGACACTATGTATCTAACGCAAAAAGGAGAGCAGATTTCTACAGAGCAAATTAGGCAATTAGGTGAAATAGAAGGGACCCAATTAATTCTTAAAGCAGACAAATTCAAAGCATCTCTTGAGGAACAGTATGTCTCCTACTTGGCAGCTAACCCAGGTCTTTCGGAGGATCAAATTGCTGAGATAAAAAAACAGAAGAAAAAATTAAAACCCGAAAAAGATGAGATTCTAGCAGAGGGGTATAAGGATTTACATACAGTCGTAATGAAGTTTTTTAGTAAGAATAATGAAAGTGAATCCGGGCTGCCTTTAGGTTTATTCGGCATGCTGTTTTATGTCCTTTCAATGGCGGTATTAGGCTTCCACTTATGGCATGGTTTTGCCTCGGCTTTTCAATCCATGGGAATGAATCATCCAAAATATACACCACTTATTAAAATGTTTGGACGTGGATATGCTGTGGTGGTCCCATTGTTATTTGCGATTATACCGATCTTAATTTATTTAAATAGTTAGAAAATTTTAATTATGTCAATTTTAGATTCTAAAATACCAGAAGGGCCGATTGACCAGAAATGGACGAATCACAAGAATCAAATGAAGCTTGTGGCTCCTAATAACAGGCCTAAAATAGATGTTATTGTTGTTGGAACAGGTCTTGCAGGGGCATCTGCGGCTGCCTCCTTAGGGGAGATGGGATACAACGTTAAATCTTTCTGCTTCCAAGATTCACCTAGGAGGGCTCACTCTATCGCTGCTCAAGGTGGAATTAATGCTGCAAAAAACTATCAAAATGATGGCGACAGTACGTATAGACTGTTTTATGATACCATTAAGGGAGGCGATTACAGATCGAGAGAATCTAATGTATACCGACTTGCTGAAGTATCTGCAAATATTATTGATCAGTGTGTCGCTCAAGGAGTGCCCTTCGCAAGAGAATATGGTGGTCTTTTAGACAATCGTTCTTTTGGTGGGGTTCAAGTAAGAAGAACATTTTATGCTGCTGGACAAACTGGCCAGCAATTGTTGCTTGGAGCATATTCAGCTTTATCAAGACAAATAGGTCTCGGAAGAGTTAAGATGTATAATCGCCATGAAATGATGGACATTGTCAAGGTAGAGGGTAAAGCTCGGGGGATTATTGCTAGAAATTTAGTTACTGGAAAATTAGAACGTCATTCAGCCCATGCGGTCGTTATCGCTTCGGGGGGATATGGAAATGTTTACTTTTTATCCACGAATGCGATGGGAAGTAATGTTTCTGCAGCGTGGAAAATCCACAAGAAAGGAGCTTTGTTTGCGAACCCTTGTTATGTTCAAATACATCCTACCTGTATTCCCGTTCACGGCACAAATCAATCTAAATTGACTTTAATGTCTGAATCCCTTAGAAATTCAGGTAGAATATGGGTGCCAAAGAAAAAAGAAGACGCAGATGCGATAAGAAATGGTCAATTGAAACCTACACAAATCGTTGAAGAAGACCGTGATTATTATTTAGAAAGAAGATATCCTGCCTTTGGAAACCTTGTCCCAAGAGACGTGGCTTCAAGAGCAGCAAAAGAAAGATGTGATGAAGGCTTTGGAATCGAAGCAAACGACACCAATGAAGGGGTTTATTTGGATTTCGCATCAGAAATTAAAAGCAAAGGAAAGCAAGTAGCCTATGCTCAAGGGGATCACAATCCAAATGAAGACACAACAATACGACTTGGTAAAAAATGGGTAGAAGAAAAATACGGGAACCTTTTCCAAATGTACCAACAAATCACAGATGAAAACCCATATGAAACCCCAATGAAAATATACCCTGCTGTTCATTACACGATGGGCGGCGTATGGGTTGACTACAATCTTCAAAGTACTATACCAGGATGTTTTGTGGCGGGAGAGGCTAATTTTTCTGACCATGGTGCAAATAGGTTGGGGGCATCCGCTCTAATGCAAGGTCTTGCTGATGGATATTTTGTATTGCCATACACCATAGCGAACTACCTATCAAACGAAATTCGAACAGGCTCAATTTCAACAGAATCAAAAGAGTTTGAGGAAGCGGAAATGGAAGTTGCTGAAAGTATTTCGAGTTTGATGGAAGTCAAAGGAGATAAATCGGTAGATCACTTTCACAAGAGATTGGGCTTAATTATGTGGAATAAAGTCGGAATGAGTAGAAGTGAGCTTGGTTTGAAATCTGCAATTGAAGAAATCAAAGTCTTGAGGGAGGAGTTTTATAAAGATGTTTTTATCCCAGGAGAGTCTAATGAAATGAATGCTGAACTTGAGAAAGCAATGCGTGTAGCGGACTTGTTAGAGCTCGGTCAACTTATGGCTGTAGATGCCTTGAATAGAAACGAATCCTGTGGTGGCCACTTTAGAGAAGAGTATCAAGACGAAGAAGGCGAAACACTTAGAGATGACAAGAAATTCAAATATGTTTCTGCCTGGGAATACAAAGACAGAGAAGCCACTAATTCGGCTTTACACAAAGAAGATTTAAAATACGAAGCAATTAAAATAGCTGAAAGAAACTATAAGTAAAACATACACAATGGCATCAAAATTCATTAACGTAACCTTAAAAGTTTGGAGACAGAAAAATGCTGATTCCAAAGGGAATATTGAAACATATCAATTATCCAAAGTGTCAACAGATAGCTCATTTTTAGAAATGCTTGATCAATTAAACGAGCAGCTTATAAATGAAAAAGAGGCCCCTGTAGCTTTTGACCATGATTGTCGAGAAGGTATATGTGGATCTTGTTCATTATACATTGACGGAAGAGCACATGGCCCCCAAACCCAAACTACGACTTGCCAGCTACACATGCGTAGTTTCAATGATGGGGACACCATTTATATTGAGCCATGGAGGTCTAAAGCATTTCCTATCATCAAGGATTTAGTGGTAGATCGTTCTGCATTTGACCGTGTACAACAATCAGGAGGATTCGTATCCGTAAATACTTCGGGAAACACCATGGATGCTAACGCAATTCCTATTCCCAAAGCTGATGCTGATAATGCATTTAATGCAGCGACATGTATTGGTTGCGGTGCTTGTGTTGCCAGTTGTAAGAACAGTTCGGCCATGTTGTTCGTTGGTGCAAAGGTTTCTCAGTATGCGCTTTTGCCTCAAGGGAAGGTGGAAGCAAATAAGAGGGTCCAAAATATGGTAAGACAAATGGACGAAGAAGGTTTTGGGAATTGTACCAATACTGGAGCATGTGAAGTTGAGTGCCCTAAGGGAATTTCTCTTGAAAACATTGCAAGAATGAATAGAGAGTTTCTAAAATCTAACCTCTCCTCTGAGAAATAATTGATTATTTAAGGACATTTACAGAACCATTGATGATAACTTTTTCGTCGTTATCTTTTGGTTTAAACTTAATTACCCAACTGTAAATACCTGCTTGAACAGGTACTCCTTTATTAATTCCATAAGATCCATCCCAACCTGACTTGTGGTCATTGCTTTTCCAAATAATTTCTCCCCATCTATTGTAAATAGTCATTTCAAAATTGAAAGGGTCAAAGCCACTCGTAAAGATGGGCTTAAACAACTGATTGTGTTCGTCAGCATCAGGTGTAAAAGTGTTTGGAATGTAGTAAATCAGCTGCTCTTCATAAGCAATCACTATTGAAGCACTATCCACACAACCCTCTGGAGAAATAGCGATAAGCGTTGCAAGATAACTGTTCTCTAAAGCCGTATTGTATTGATGAGAACCATCAATTTCATATGAAGAATTACCATCGCCATAATTCCAAATGAAATTTTCTGCTCCAAATGACTCATTGTAAAAATGAATGGTGGAGTTTCCTGGACCAATAGTGTTTGGGGAAACGGTGAATGCTGCAATAGACTCTTCAACACAAACGATGTCTTGATATGTTTGTGAGGTGTCGCATCCATTAATATCTACCATAGACACGATTAAATCATAGCACCCAGCCTCATTAAATGAGAAATTCTGACTACCGTTTCCTGTTGAGACCGTACCATTAGAAAATTCCCACACACAACTTTGAGCGTTAAGGATAGAGTTTGTTAGGCTTAGGCCATAGGGAACGCAACCAATATTATTTAATGGGGAAATGTCCGGAAGCTCAGCGGCATTTATTGCAACCAATAGAGTATCACTATTTTCACAGTCGTTTAAATCAATTCCTGTTATCATACAGATGGTATTTCCATTAGGAATAAAGGAAAGCTCTCCTTGATTAGAATATGGCAGCCATTGAGTGCCATCATGCCATGAGTAGCTTTGCCCACCACTTGCGTTTAATGTGACCATTTCACCGTAACATACAGATTGATCCAAACCAGCCGAAATATTCGGTAATGGGTGAAAAAGGACCTCTGTAGAATCAACACAAATAAATCCATTATCATCTGTAGCAGTAACAACATACCATAGAGAACCTGGCATATCTGCTGGATTACCAATCATATTCTGAATGTTCCCATAAGTTGCTCCACCTTGTTCCCATACATAGGAACCATTAGAGACGGATGTGGCTGATAGGTCGAAAACATCGTTTTCACATACGGGCCCCGAATTGGATGCAGTCACTGTACAAATGCAATTGGGATCTGTATCAGAAAGTATCGTCAGCTGTGTAATATCAGTACAAACAAAGCCATTATCGTCGGTTGCCGTAACCTGTATAGGATAAGTTCCTGGACTTAGTGCTGGTACATTTGTTAAGGTTTGTCCAATACCCAAAACATTGCCCATCATGTCCCATTCATAAGTTCCGTTACTAACCGCTGTGGCATTTAAATCAAAAGTAGCATTAAAACAAATGGGTCCATTATTAGATGCGGAGACTGTGCAGCTACACTGTGGGTCATTTGCAGGCAAAACCGTAACCGTCGCGTCAGCGAGTCCTGTTGCTATGATTCCACTACCCAAATCCTCTGTACCGGTTACTGTATATACTGTTGTACTACTCGGAGAAACGGTAATTGTTGAACCTGTCTGCCCTCCGGGACTCCAAGTATAATCTATTGCCCCTGTTGCGGTTAAGGTTGCGTTATCTCCAGGGCAAATAGTTTCATCATTTACAGTAATTACAAGAACCGCAGTGCAGCTTACGTCGGCACTTCCAAAGAAATCCATGGGCAAACTTGTTGTTTGGCTGCTGTAGTTTGATAAGCAAATGAGATATTGTTCACCGGCATTTACAGGTATTCCTGGTTCAAAATTCGCAGCGTTTCCTCCCGGGGGGAGGTTGTTCGCAACACCAGTAAAACCAGCAGAGGAGCCGTTCCAGTTGCATCTAATAGGCGGAAGTGTGTTGTTTAAAATATCATCACATGATGAAGCATTATAAGGCCACATGATCCAATCAAAAAAACCTGTTCCCCCAGACTGACCAAATGAAAACTCTAGAAGACCGGTCCCGGCAATATTGATCACCATCCAGGTACTGTTTAATTCTCCTGATAAAAGACATCCGGCATTTCCAGAAGCGGGGTTTGTTGAAGGATTTGAAACATTTCCATTTAATTCTTGTATGGCACCAGAACCACTTGGATCAATAGCAAATGTAGCGTTGGTACAAATATTAACGGCATCAGGACAATCACTCGCTGTTGAAGCTTGTCCAAAAGTATTTTGAGAATATATAAACAGAAAAATTAAGAGTCCAACACGTTTCACAATATAGCTTTAAGTCTAGACGAGTTGGAAAGAAATAAGTTGCCGGCCAAGGGCTTACTTGATTTGTCTTTTCTTGGAAGCGTCTTTGTACCACCCTTCGTTGTCTTTTACCTCGACAGGGACATCCGCCATACCATTTAAACGTCTTTGAATATTCATCCAATAGAAAAAACCACCAAATCCACAGATTAACAAGAAGAAATTAAATGAGTTACCAATGATTTCGAAAATTTGAAAAGTCCATTGGAAAATGTCGCCGAGTAAGAAGAAAAAGTCTGTTGAATTCATAGTATCGTATTGGATGTTGTTACAAAGAAAACAAATTTAATGCTTAAAACAAAATCACAACTCTCCTAATAATTCAAATGTTTCTTTAGAGGCATTTTGTTCAGCAACTTTCTTTGAACTTCCTATGCCTAATCCATAATCCTGATTGTTGATTTGAACGATTATAGTATATTCCCATTGACCTGACTTGTGTTCTTCAGAGACCAACTTAAACTGTAGTTTTAATTTTTTTCTTTGGCACCAAATATAAAGCTTAGACTTAAAATCAATTTCTTCATGCAAGAGTTGGTTGAAATCCAAATATTTTCTAAAAACATGGTTTTTTAGTGCTTTTTTGGTTTTATCATAACCTCCATCTAAATAGATGGCACCGACGATGGCCTCAAAAGCATTTCCCTCCAAAGAATTGATGTTTATACTTCGGCCCTGGTTGTATAACAGAACCTCTCTAATTTCCATATCTTCTCCAAGCTTGCTTAAATTTTTACGGTTTACAATTTTTGATTTAAGTTTTGTTAAGGCGCCTTCGTCATTGTCTGGAAAATTCAAAAACAAATATTCTGCAGTGATGGAGTCTAGAATTGCATCACCAAGATACTCTAACCTTTCATTCGAATATTCTTGCTTACTGTCTCCCAAATATGAACGATGTGTTACCGCTTTTTGAAAATAAGAAAGGTCCTTAGGTTTATAACCAAACTTTGCGAGAATGAAACGAAAAAGTTTAAGTTCACCCTCTGTTTTTTTATTTCGAAACAAAGGTATTTTCAGAGCGTTAGGGCTTATATTTTTTAACGATTACACTTGTATTGTGACCTCCAAATCCGAAGGTGTTTGAAAGTGCAATGTTTACAGTTCTTTTTTCGGCTTTGTTGAATGTAAAATTGAGCTTAGGGTCTAAATTTGGATCATCCGTGAAGTGATTAATTGTTGGAGGAACAATATCTTCTTTCACTGCCATAACACAAGCGATTGCTTCAATAGCGCCTGCAGCGCCCAAAAGGTGACCTGTCATAGACTTTGTAGAGCTGATGTTAAGGTCATAAGCTTTTTCTCCAAAAACAGATTGAATGGCTTTTACTTCGGCAACATCTCCCAAAGGAGTCGATGTACCGTGAACATTTACATAATCAACATCTTCAGGAGAAATATTGGCATCATCAAGGGCGGAAAGCATGGTGTTCATGGCACCCAACCCTTCTGGGTGAGGAGCTGTCATGTGATAGGCATCTGCTGACATTCCACTTCCAATAATTTCTGCATATATGTTGGCGCCTCTATTCACAGCGTGCTCATATTCCTCCAAAATCAAGGCTCCTGAACCTTCACCAAGGACAAAGCCATCACGGTCAACATCAAAAGGACGAGAAGCTGTTTCAGGCGAATCATTTCTTGTAGAAAGAGCCCTTAACGCGTTGAAACCACCCATTCCCATTTCATTCACACAAGCTTCAGAACCTCCAGTAACAATGGCGTCCGATTTTCCCAATCGAATCAAATTGAATGAATCAATCAATGCGTTAGTGGCAGAAGCACAGGCAGAAACTGTGACGTAGTTTGGACCCCTCAATTCATGCTTGATAGAAATTTGTCCCGCCGCCATATCGGCAATCATCTTTGGAATAAAAAAAGGGTTGAGCCTGGGAGGCCCATCGCTTCCAAAATAATTTTTTGCTTCTTCTTGAAAAGTATTTAGACCGCCAATACCGGACCCCCAAACTACACCAATTCTATCTCTATTGGGGTTTGAATCGAGGATACCAGAGTCTTTGAGAGCCTCATCACTAGAGACCATAGCGTACTGGGTAAAGGCATCCATTTTTCGAGCTTCCTTACGATCTAAAAAATCTTCTACATTAAAGTTTTTAACCTCACAAGCAAATTGAGTTTTGAATAACGAGGCATCAAAATGAGTAATTGCTGCTGCTCCGCTAACCCCTGCAACAAGGTTCTTCCAATATTCATCTTTGGAATTACCGATAGGCGTAAGCGCACCGAGTCCAGTTACAACAACTCTTTTTAATTGCATGAGAAGTATTTATTATGTTAAATGTTCTATTTTGCGTTGTCTGCAATATAATCAATTGCATCACCAACAGTCTGAATTCCTTCAGCTTTATCGTCTGGAATTGAGATATTGAATTGTTTTTCGAATTCCATGATAAGTTCAACAGTGTCAAGGGAATCTGCCCCTAAATCATTTGTGAAACTTGCTTCGTTAGAAACTTCACTTTCTTCAACATTTAATTTATCAACAATAATAGCAACAACTTTATCTCTGATATCTGACATCTTTATTTATTTTAAGTTTATGACTGCAAAGAAAAAAACAAACCATCAAATAACAAAATAAATCTCAATTATTTATCAACGCTAGACTTTTAATGGATGTCATTTAGAGGCATTTATACTAACTTTGTATCACAATTAGATGAAAAAGATAGCCATTTTTATTTCAGGGGCAGGCTCAAATGCCGAGCGAATGATTTTACGTTTTTCCAAAAATGAAAATCTATTGGTCTCTTGTTTAATTTCAAGCAAAAAAAATGAGCGAATCGAAAACCTTTGTAAGCAATATGATGTGAGCTATAAAGAAAGCCCATTTAGAGCCGAAAATCATCAAGAAATCATGAGTGAGCTCATGAAAAAAGAAATTGAATGGATTGTTTTGGCTGGGTTTTTAAAGAAAATACCAGAAGAAATCATAAAGGTATATCCTAACAGAATTATTAATCTACATCCTTCGTTACTCCCAAAATTTGGAGGCAAGGGGATGTATGGGATGCATGTTCATCATGCAGTAATTGAAGCAAAAGAAAAAATTTCAGGAATCACAATTCACTATGTGAATGAAGAATACGATGAAGGCAAAATAATTAAACAGTTCAATACACCCATTGAAGATTCTGACGATCCAAATAGCTTGTTTGAAAAAATACGAGAATTAGAGACTCTTTATTTTCCTCAAGTTGTTGAAAATGAAATCCTCAATATGCTCTAAGCATGTTGATTTAGAATATCTGCAAAGAACCAGCAATCTTCATACGAAACATATAATGGAGCCGGTGCAATACGAATGACATTCGGCTCTCTCCAATCAGCGACTACACCAGATTCAGTCAACTTGTTAAACATTTCTTTCCCGTCTTTTTTGAACAGAATAGAAAGTTGTGAGCCTCTTTCATCTGGATTTTTTGGGGTAATGATTTCCAAAAACCCTTGATTTTCTTTATTTACTTCTTCAAGTAAAAACTCAAGATAAGCGGTAATTAGGTCCCGTTTGGCTCCAATTTGAGACATGCCGGCTTCTTTAAAGATTTTTAACGAGGCAAGATGAGCCGCCATTCCCAAAACGGGAGCATTACTTAATTGCCACCCTTCAGCACCTTTAATAGGGTAAAATTCATCTTCCATCATAAATCGCTGTTCTTTATCATGACCCCACCATCCTGCAAATCTGGGAAGAGTGGAATTTTCAGCATGCTTCTGATGAACAAAAAGTCCCGAAACACCTCCGGGAGAGGAATTTAAATATTTGTAACTGCACCACATTGCAAAGTCAACGTTCCAATCGTGTAGTTGTAAATTTACATTTCCTGCAGCATGAGCCAAATCGAAACCTACAAAGGCACCCGCATTATGTCCGGCTTCTGTAATTTCTTTTAAATTGAAATATTGTCCCGTATAGTAGTTTACACCTCCAATGAATACGAGTGCCAGCTCTTCTTTATTTTCTTCAATAGCGCTAATAATATCCTCGTGCCTAATAAGGTGTTCACCATCTCTAGGGCCAATTTCAATCAATTGATCTTTAGAATAGCCATGAAACTTCAATTGAGATTGAAGTGCGTATTGATCGCTTGGAAAGGCTTTTTTTTCACATAATATTTTATTCCTTTTGCCCTTGGGTTGATAAAAAGACACCATTAACAAGTGAATATTCGTGGTAAGTGAATGCGTGATAACCGTTTCAATTTCTTTTGCCCCAACGACATCTGCAGCCATTGATGTCAATTCTTCATGATAGCTGTACCAAGGTCTTCTGGACATAAAATGACCATCAACACCAAAGCGTGCCCAATCATCTAGTTCTTCTCCAATCACTTCGCGGGTTGTAATCGGCTGAAGACCAAGAGAATTGCCAGTGAAATAGCGCATTTTGTTTTTGTGGAATGACGGGAAGATAAATTGCTTCCGAAAATCCTTTAAAGGATCCTTGTCATCCATTTCTTTTGCAAAAGACAAAGAGGTTTTGAAATTCATAAGTTCTTATTATTGCTAATTTTGTGGCACAAATATAAGGATAATGAATACGAATACTGAGCGATCGACGGAGGAGTCTAAGAAATTATTTGAATTGGCGAAAAAGGTGATACCAGGTGGGGTAAATTCTCCTGTGAGGGCATTTAAATCTGTCGGAGGCAGTCCAATTTTCATTGAAAGTGCCAAAGGGGCTTATTTGTATGATGCCGATGGCAATCGATATATTGATTATATCGCATCTTGGGGACCAATGATTTTAGGCCATGCTCACGACGAGGTCATCGATGCCGTTGCGAAAACAGCAGTAAAAGGAACATCATTTGGTATTCCCACAGAGTTGGAGACCAAAATTGCGGAGCTAGCTACCCAAATGGCTCCAAACGTTGATCAAATTCGATTTGTGAATTCCGGAACTGAAGCGTGTATGAGTGCCGTTCGTTTAGCTCGAGGCTTTACAGGTAGAGAAAAAGTAATTAAATTTTCTGGTTGTTATCATGGTCACGCGGATCCTTTTTTGATTGAAGCAGGAAGTGGGGCGGTAACCTTTGGCTCACCCAACAGTCCCGGAGTAACAAAAGGCACTGCAAAAGACACCTTATTGGCCCGATACAATGATTTAGAAAGTGTTCAGGAGCTTTTTTCGGCAAATGAGGACCAGATTGCCGCCGTTATTATAGAACCTGTTGCCGGAAACATGGGTTGTATTCCACCCAAAAAAGGATTTTTAGAAGGAATAAAAAAACTTTGTAACCAATACGATACCTTGTTTATTTTTGATGAGGTAATGACAGGTTTTAGATTGGCTCAAGGGGGTGCTCAACAATTTTTAGGAATCGATGCAGACATTGTTACTTATGGAAAGGTTATAGGGGGAGGACTTCCTGTGGGTGCTTTTGGTGCCCGAAAAGAAATCATGTCAATGCTTGCTCCCGAAGGACCTGTTTATCAAGCAGGAACATTGAGTGGAAACCCCTTGGCAATGACCGCGGGTTATTCAACACTTCAAATTTTAAAAAACGACCCCAGCTTATACGAAAGACTCTCAGCCAAAACAAGTCACTTATCAGAGATTATGTGTGCTGAACTGAAAGAGAAAGGGATTGGATTTCACTTAAATCAGCTCGGGTCCATGATGTCTCTTCATTTTTGTGAAGAAGAGGTTGTTGATTTTGAAACGTCAAGCCATGGCAATAACGAAATGTTTAAAAAGTATTTCCACCATATGCTTGAACATGGAATTTATCTTCCTCCGAGTGCATTTGAGAGTTATTTTTTAAATGATGCCATCACCTATTCAGACTTGGATGAAACGGCTCAAATATTCCGAGAGTTTTTAAAAACCATTTAATGAACAAATAGTATTTTGTGTTGTTTATTGGTTAAAATTAAAAATGCAGCACAAAGGCAAAATATTAGAAAAAGCAGTTCGCGAAAGCGGAATGCCGCTGACAAAACTTTCTGTGAAAATGGATAAAAGCAGAAGGTGGATGTATAATGCATTTGAAAATGAAAACCTATCTATAGATTATATATTGGCAATTGGAAAAATAATCCATTACGATTTTTCTGATGATTTAAAGGATTTAAAAAAGTTCAAAGAGTCAGCTGAAAAGTTCGGGATAAATTCAAATGCATCAGATTCTGATTATTGGAAGAATAAATACTTAAATTTACTCGAAAAACACAACCTGCTCTTAGAAAGCAAGTTGAACTAAAGTCATTTAAATTCAGTTCGTGATATTGGTAACAGGATCTTCAGGTTTGGTTGGAAGCCATATTCTTTATGACCTTATTGGAAAGAAAGAGAACGTTCGAGCGGTTTATCGTTCTGAAAGAAGAATGAATAGAGTCAAAAAACTATTTGATTATTACAATAAAACCTTAAATCAATCCCATAGTTTTGATGATGTAGAGTGGTTTAAAGCAGATGTTTTGGACATTGACTCCCTCAATGATTCTTTCAACGGTGTTCAAAAGGTGATTCATTGTGCGGCACTTGTTTCGTTCCACAAATTGGATTTTCACCGTTGCATGACAATCAACAGAATGGGTACTGAAAACGTAGTCAACCTGTGCTTAAAACATAGCGTAAAGAAGTTATGCTACATTAGCTCGACGGCAGCATTAGGAACAGCAGAAAATCCCATTACAGAGAAAACGAGATGGGAACCTGGAAAAGAAGTGAGTGGGTATTCGGTTTCAAAATATAGCGCAGAAAAAGAAGCATTTCGGGGGGCGTCCGAGGGACTTAATACATCAATAATAAACCCTTGTGTGATTATTGGGCCAGGAAACTGGCACAGGAGCTCCCTTACGATATTAAAAGCGGGGAGTAAAGGAATGAAGTATTACCCATCCGGAGCAAATGCGATTGTGGATGCGCGAGACGTGTCCAATATTGTTTTAAGGCTTCTTTATTCTGAAGAGTCGGGAGAAAAATACCTCACTATAGGACATAACATTTCTTTTAAAGATTTATTTGGCTTGATTGCCAAGTCAATGAATCAAAAAGCACCGAGCAAGAAACTCAACAAAACACTTGCCTACTTTACAGCATTCACTATTGAAAACGCATATCGTATTTTCAGGAAACGAAGTCCGATTTCTATTGAAAGCATTCAGTCTGCCTATAAAGAGCTTGAATATTCCAATGAGAAAGTGAAGAAAAGATTTGATTACGAATTTTACACGCTGGAAGAATCCATGGAAAATGCAATTAACGGAAGGTTTAATGATTAATTCTCGTTTAAATAAAAACAGTCCATTGATTTATCAAGTGGTTTTGACGGTCATTTATTTGGTAGGAATGATTGGTTTTTCGAATCCGGAATGGAAAGAAGAGTTGCAACCCACCTCGGGCGTTATTTTATACATATCTACATGTATCATGGCCCTTGCAAGTAAAAACAAGCTAAAGTTTATGGCCTTTATGTCCATTGCTTTTATTATTGGGTTTGGAACCGAAGCTATTGGGGTTAACACGGGGTACCTTTTTGGAGATTACCAGTACGGATCAAACCTCGGCCCGAAGTTTTTAAATGTATCTGTGGTTATTGGGCTTCTATGGGGTGTTCTTGCTTTGGCTGCAGCATCAATAATTGACCGAATTGTATTATTTAATAAAGCCAAGGTGTTTTTTTCTGCACTATTAATGCTTCTTGTTGATGTCATCATGGAACCAGTTGCGATTGCAAATGAGTTTTGGACCTGGACGGGGACAGAGGTACCTATTTATAATTACATTTGTTGGTTTCTAATTGCGCTCGTCTTGCAGATGATTCTTCGCAAATTCAGGCTCAACGAAAAAAACAATGTTTATGATACTCTGTTGGTATTAATGGTTGTGTTTTTTAGTTTTTTAAATTTATATTGAAAATGATTGTATTGGGACCCCTTGTTTTGATTTTATCTTTCTTTGGAATGGAATTCATGGCATGGTTTACCCACAAGTATCTAATGCATGGTTCAATGTGGCGATTCCATAAGGACCATCACCAAGTGGAGGAAGGCTTTTTTGAAAGAAATGATGTTTTTTTCATGATTTATGCAATTCCATCATGGTTGTTGATCATGTTGGGCTCCATGAACGAGATGTGGATTCCTGTTTGGATTGGTTTTGGCATTCTTGCCTATGGCATCTGCTACTTTCTGATTCACGATGTATACATACACAGAAGGTTTAAATGGTTTAGAGACGTAGATCATCCTTATTTTTATGCGATAAGAAAAGCGCACAAGGTCCATCACAAGCATCTTGGAAAAGAGCATGGTGAGTGCTTTGGAATGTTAATCGTCCCAAGAAAGTTTTACCTTGAAGCAAAAAAATCATATCTGCTTAAAAAGAATAAAAAATGAGCCTTTATTTGCTTTTAATGTTTGTCTCTTTTGGTTCTTGTTTGGCATTGAGTTTTGATCAGAAAGTCGCTTTTTATAAAAACGTAAAGTTTATTATTCCCGCCATCACCATAGTGGCCGTTCCGTTTTTAATTTGGGATCAAATATTTACCGAAAAGGGCATATGGGGATTCAATGAGCAACACCTTCAAGGCATATATCTTGGAAAACTCCCTTTGGAGGAAGTACTTTTTTTCTTTTTTATTCCTTATTGTTGCTTGTTTATTTATGAAGTACTGAATGCTTATTTTCCTAATGCCTCTCTACACAAGCTGACGATGGTGTTTTCGATATTTATGGTGCTCTCTGGAATAATGCTAGCCCTTACCAATTTAAATCAATGGTATACACTTTCTGCCTGCACATTGTCTTCATTGATGGTCGTTTTTGCCATGAAACAAAAATTCATTTGGTATCCGCGTGCCATCTTTGCGTTTGTTGTAGCCCTCATTCCGTTTTTTATTGTGAACGGAATATTGACAGGTGTTGCCACAGATGATCCGGTGGTATGGTATAATAATGCACACAATACAGGCATTCGTCTACTGACGATTCCCCTGGAAGATGTTTACTACAACTTTTCTTTGTTAATTCCCATTATTGGCATCTATCATTTTCTAAAAATAAGATCCTACAAGAGAAAGAAATAATACACATCTGGAAGTTCAATTCTTTTTTAGTTCCTTGTATTAGAGACAAGGGATAATTTATATTTTCGTATTCATGGCTAAGAATATTGACAAATACAGCAAAAGAGGAATTCGAACAAGCTACGTTTCAACTGTTATCGGAATATCCCTTGTTTTGTTTATGATTGGTTTAATTTTAGGTGGCGTTTTAGGCATTAGTGAATTTGAAAAGCAGGTAAAAGAAAGCATTCGAGCAGATATCTTTTTTAATCCAGAGATGAATGAGGCCGACATCAAACTGATTGAAATTGAAATTAAGCAATGGCCAGAATTTAGTGATGTACATTTTGTTTCCCCCGATATCGCCATGGAGGATTTTGGTGGGGTAGGTACGTCAAAAGAAGAAATGCTTGAAATTCTTGATGGAGAAAATCCAATTCCTCCAACCGTCGTGTTCAGTCCAATAGAAAAACTTGCCAACAAGAAAGGAATGGATTTGATAAAGGAGAAGCTAATGGAGTCCTTTAGTGAAGAAATAGAGGAAGTCAGCTATGATGAAAACAGCATAAAAGACGTGAATATGGGCTTTCAGCAGTTCATCTACCTCTTACTTGGCGTAGCCATTTTACTGGTTATTATTGCCGTTGCGATGATTAACAATACCATTAGATTGGCTCTTTATTCGAAAAGGTTCACCATCAAAACGATGCAGCTTGTGGGTGCAAAAGGGTCGTTTATTCGGCAACCATTCTTGCTTCAAGCCATTTTACAAGGAGTCATTTCTGCCATTATTGGCATGTTCATTTTGGTGTCTGTGTTTTACGCGTCTAACAATGTGTTTGACACTTTTGAAATTACTTTTAGTCAAGGCTCCTTTATTGTTTTGGCGTCGTCCTTACTTGGACTAGGCATATTTATTACCGTTTTATCTACTTGGTTTGCATTAAACAAGTATCTTCGTATGAGTTTAGATGACTTATATTCTTAAAAAATGAAAAAAGCAAATAAGCAAGCAACAGAGGAAAAGAAAGATCCAATTTATCACTTTGGATTCAACAAAGACAATTATAAATGGTTATTTATTGGCCTTGGAATCAATGTTCTTGGCTTTCTTCTAATGATCGGAGGGGGAGCAGATTCCCCAGATAAATTTGATGGCGATGCCCTTTTTAGTCACACCCGAATTACACTTGCTCCCATACTTATTTTGATAGGTTATGGAGTGATTTTGTATTCCATCATGAAACCGAATAAAAAGAATTCAACACCTGAGTAGGTTCAGCATCAGCATTCATGACTTTTATTGAAGCCATTATTTTAGCGATTATCGAAGGGCTCACAGAGTTCTTGCCAGTGTCTTCTACGGGTCACATGATCATTGCATCTACCTTTATGGGCAATGCCTCAGATTCATTTGTAAAGTTGTTCACGGTAGCGATTCAGTTTGGCGCCATTCTCTCCGTGGTCTTGGTTTATTTTAAAAGATTTTTAAAATCCATTAATTTTTATGTGCTGCTGTTTGTCGCTTTTCTACCTACCGGAATTATCGGTTTATCCTTAAAAGGATACGTTGATGCCCTATTAGAAGAGGTCGTCGTTGTGGCCATTTCATTACTAATTGGTGGTATTGTACTATTATTTGTAGACAAGTATTTTGCCAAAAACGAAACGGAAGGAACGGATGAGGTTTCTTATAAAACGGCTTTTATTATTGGGGTCATTCAAAGTATTGCTATGATTCCTGGAGTATCTCGTTCGGCAGCGACAATCATTGGAGGAATGTCTCAAAAGCTTACCCGAAAAGCAGCTGCAGAATTTTCATTTTTCTTGGCTGTTCCCACCATGTTTGCGGCTACCGTAAAATCCATGTGGGATGAAAAAGAATTGCTTATTGAGTCCTCAAACAACGAGTGGGTGATTCTTTTGATCGGAAATGTGATC
>CALKHF010000027.1 GCA_938092255.1 uncultured Flavobacteriales bacterium
GTTAGAAGCAGGGTACTATTATGGAATAACCCCTTATTTTTTAGATAGAAAGGATGAGAACAAGACTATGTATACTTTAAATGCAGTTCTTCCTGAGCCGCCAGAAAGAAGCTATTATTCAGCTTCAGCAAGACAAAACCAATTGATTTTTAAATTATCTATATTGTTCTAATCGATTTTGGAAAGGGTCAGCAGGCATATCGTTGATTGGTTAAAATCTTATTGTGAGCAGTCCAATCTCAATGGTTTCGTTATAGGGGTGTCCGGTGGTATTGATTCTGCAGTAACTTCGATATTATGTGCCGAAACGGGTAAGAGGGTTGTTCTTTTAAATATGCCTATTCGACAGCAATCAGCAGAGTTTTTATTGGCTAAAAAACATATCGAAGATTTAATAGATCGATATCCAAATGTTGAGTCTCATGAATTAGAGCTCACAGAAGTTTTTGAATTATTTGAAAAAAGCATGCCTTTTCCTATTGAATCCAACCAATTGTCCATGGCGAATAGTAGAGCTAGGCTTCGGATGATGACTCTTTATGCAGTGGGGCAGGCTCATGGACTTCTTGTGGCAGGCACAGGAAATAAAGTGGAAGATTTTGGAATTGGTTTTTATACCAAATATGGTGATGGAGGAGTCGATTTGAGTCCAATAGCTGATTTAACAAAGACAGAAGTTTTTGCTTTAGCGGCTACTTTGAATGTGATTGAAAAAATTCAGCAGGCAGCACCTACTGATGGTTTGTGGGGCGATGGGCGTAAAGATGAAGATCAAATTGGAGCAAGCTATGCCGAGCTCGAATGGGCTATGGGTTTTTCTGGAGAAAAGAACGACTTAACAAAAAGGCAGATTGAGGTATTAAATATCTATAATAGGCTTCACAAAATAAATCAGCATAAAATGCTTCCGATACCTGTTTGTAAAATTCCTGATAACTTAAAAAGATAGTCAAATCCTACGGTATAATTATTGCTATTTTTGAGTGTGAGAAAGTTTTATATTCTTTTTATTGTCGTTGGTGTAGTGCTTTCTATTCTGTCTTGCGGTACAGTTGAGAAATCATATATGTCATTAAATAATCATGATTATTACAGTGCTTTTAATGGATTTAATGATGGACTAAAAAGGGATTCTTCGGCTTGTGCATATGGCTTATCTTTGTATTATGATTCTCCAGTAACTGGGGATATTGATTCTTCAATTAAATATGTATTAATTGCTGAAAGGAATTGGAATGAAGTATCTGTAAAATCCCGTCTCAAGCTATCTCCATTTCATTTTGATTCACTTTCAATCGAAAATCAAAAACAAAAGCTTGGGGATGATGTGTTTAATACCTGCAACAATCGAAAATCCATAGATTGTTATGATTCGTTAATCGAATTTCAGTCTTGGAATAGAAACTTGAGCGCCGTGGTTCGAGACAGAGACTCATTGGTTCTTGCAGCGGTTTTGAAAAAAGAAAGTCTTTCCTATACGATACGCATGCTTGAGAAATATCCGAATTCATTATTTCGCACTGAAATGCAAAATGCATTAGAGTTGTTTGAATATCAGAAATCTGTAACGACATTTAGTGAGGATGAACTGCTTCGATTTATTGAACACTATCCGAATAATGTTCATGTTGGTGTTGCTGAGGACAGTATTTATTCGATTTATTTGGCTAGAGAAGGGTATAGGTGGCTTGAAAAATTCACGAAACGATATATTAGTAACAGAAATATTAAAAAAGCTTGGAAGGAGCTATACAGAAGGTATACCAATAATTTTAAAGCAGAACTCATTGTTGAATTTAATCTTTTATATCCGAATTATCCATTTAAGGAAGAAATCAACTTGGATTCAGAATTGGTAGATATTGTTTTTTATCCTTTTTCAGATTCGTTAGGCATAATGGGTTACAGTGATACTTCGGGTAAGTGGTTAATTGAGCCTGAATATGATGACACAGGTTTTTTTTATGATGGTCTTGCAGCCGTTGAAAAGGAAGGTAAGATTGGTTTAATTAATAAAAAGAATGAAAAGGTTAGCGATTTTGTTTTTGATGATATTGAAACCGATACGGAGCTTTATATCGTTACGTCAGGTGATTACTTGGGAATCATAAACAGAAATGGAGATTTTGTTTTTGATACGGTGTTTCAAGACATATCCATATTGGCTGAGGGGTATATATGCGCACAAAAAGATTCATTGTATGCCTTTTATGACCGCAAAGGAGCCCAAATGACGGCCGAGAAATTTGATTTTGTTTTAAACTTTAAAGAGGGTTTGTGTCCAGTGTCTATAGCTGGGAAACGAGGCTTGTTAGATAAAAACCTGAGTCAAGTAATTCCATGTAAGTATGAGGGAATATATAACTTTTCTGACAGCTTGTTTATTGTAGTGAATAGCGATAATAATAAGCAGCTTTTGGATCGAAATGGCACCATAGTAAATGATTCGCTTTATCAAGAGATGTACCAAGAGGTAAACGGTTATGCAATTTGCATTAAAGACGGTCAGATTGGTTACTTGGACGAGCAAGGAAAACAAATAATTGAGAATGAGTTTCAAGCATTTATTGATTATGATGTGTTGGGGAATTTTGCCAATGGTCGAGCCGTAGCTTTTAGTAATCAAAAATTTGGTATCATTACTACTGATGGCGAATTTGTAGTCAAGCCAAAATACGATAACATTAGAAATTTGGGGCACAGTTTTGGAGTTTCAAAGAATGGTAAATGGGCGCTAATGGATTCTTCTTACAGCATCGTATCTGAATATGACTATGAGAGTATTGAGCTTGTCAATAATGAATTGATACTGTTCGAAAAGAACGGAAAACTTGGTGTAATGGACTTAGAATTGAACGTAATTTTAGATGCATTGTACTCTTCTATATACAAGCTAGGAGAGTTTCTTATTTTAGAAAACGATTTAGGAAATGCATTGTATGATGTAGGAGGCAATGAAATACTGCCCTTTAATCAATGGTTGTTTTACAATGCTGACATAAATTTTTTGAAAGTAATCGATTTGGAATCAGGAATAATTGAAAAATACATTGATAAACAAACGGGGAAAGTTATAAATCATCCATGAAGAAGATTTCAGAACATACAATAATTGGAATTGCCGCGTGTGCTGGGGTTTACCTTTTTGTATTTGTATATCTTCAGGTATCCTCTTTCACGGGGTTTGGTAAAAAAACACAATTCAACACCTATTCCAAATTGGAAGATGATGGAATTCGTTTAAAGGCTGAAAACATAGATGCAGGAAGCTTTTCTGGTGGAGATGTATCTAGTATTTCTCGAGATGTAAATGATTTTAGAAATAGTTCAACTGATGATTGGTCAGAAAGCACGTATGAAGGAGATCCTGCTGAGTCGGCGAAGGATATAGAGCAACAATTTATTGATGAAACCGGTGGAGATGAAAAAAGGGAAGAGCTCGTCAAAGAGCATCAAGCGAGACTAGAGGAATTAAAGCGTAATCAAACAAAGGAAGAACAACGGTCCAATTCAAGTTCAGAAAATCAGTTTTCAGGACAAGTGATGGTAGAATGGGAGCTTCAAGGTCGTTCTGCATATAAAAATGACAATTGGCATATTAGAAACCCGGGATATACATGTGGATATAATTCTCAAGGAACAATTGTTGTCCGAGTAAAAGTGAATAAAAATGGAAATGTAATAGATGCGCAAATCGATAATGCTTCTTCTTCGAATGCCTCATCATGCATGAAGAGTAAAGCTCTAGAATACGCTCGAAAATCACGATTTAATTACAAGGCATCTGCGTCCAATTCCCAGAATGGTTATATCAGCTATAAATTCGTTTCTCAGTAAGATTAAATTCTAATCAAAAAAACTGCTTAGTTATTCATTATTTTATATATTTGACCTAAATTTGATATTATGGTTGTTGGAAATAATTTGAAGCTATTACGAAAACATTTTGGTAAATCTCAAGATGAGGTTTCTAAAAGCTTGGGTTTAAATCGATCTACTTATAGCGGATATGAAAATGCTGTTGCTCAACCCAGCTTGGAAATCATTTCCATGATTTCAGAATTTTACAACATTTCAATTGATGCCATATTGAAAAATGATTTCTCAACATTTGGTACTAGTCAATGGACCAGAATATCGAATGGATGGAAGTCATCTGCCACAGGTTCCAAGTTAAGAATTCTTACTTCTCAGGTTTCAGAAAGCAATGATGAACTCATTGAAATGATTCCTGTTAAGGCCAAAGCGGGTTATGCCCTTGGCTATTCAGATCCTGAGTTTATTAAAGAATTGCCGACAATTCGACTTCCTTTTTTATCAAAAAACAGAAAGTACAGAACTTTTCCCATCTCAGGAGATTCTATGCCTCCTGTTATTGATGGTTCTTTTGTTGTTGGAGAATTTGCACAGGATTGGACATTGATTGCTTCAGAAACACCGTGTATTCTTGTCACTAAGGATGATGGTATTGTTTTCAAAATTATCGACAATCAAATTTCGAAGGAAAAGAATGTTCTTCTTTCGTCTACAAATCCATTGTACGAGACCTATTCAGTAGAACTTAAAGATATTCTTGAAATATGGGTTTTTCGTTGTTACATTTCCATGGAGCTGCCTGAAGCTATTTTAGGAGAGGATTCCATTTCTAGTTCTATTAGGTCTATTCAAAAATCATTATTTAGAATAGAAAACAAAAGTTAGTGTGATTTTTATCTAATTAAGTCCTCTTTCCTTATCTTTGCACAAAATTTTTTATGATAGACATTACTCTTCCCGATGGTTCGGTACGAAATGTAGAAGTGAATACCACTTCTATGGATATTGCTTTGTCAATTTCTGAAGGTCTGGCTCGTAATGTATTGGGTGCAGTTGTGAATGGAGATGTGGTTGATGCAAGTCTGCCGATTAAAGAAAATGCCTCGTTGCAGCTTTTGACATGGAAAGATAAGGAAGGACAGTCAACGATGTGGCACTCTTCTGCTCACTTAATGGCTGAAGCCATTCAGTTTTATTATCCAAATGCCAAATTTGCGATTGGGCCACCAATTGCAAAAGGTTTTTACTATGATATTGATTTTTTGGATGATTCTTTTTCTGAGAATGACTTAGGTAAAATAGAGTCTAAGATGAAAGAGCTTGCAAAACAAAAAAATGTTTTTTCAAGAAAAGAAGTATCTAAGTCAGATGCAATAAAATATTTTACTGAAAAGAAAGACCCTTACAAGCTTGAACTAATAGAAGGTCTAGAAGACGGATCTATTACATTTTATACCCAAGGCGAATTTACCGATTTATGCAGAGGCCCACACATACCGCATACGGGTTACATTAAAGCAATAAAACTTACTGCTGTTGCTGGTGCATATTGGAGGGGTGATGAAAAAAATAAGCAGCTTACACGAATTTATGGAATTACATTTCCAAAGAATGCTGAACTAAATGAGCATTTAGAGCTGTTAGAAGAAGCAAAAAAACGCGACCATAGAAAATTAGGTAAGGAACTGGATTTGTTTACTTTTTCTCAAAAGGTAGGGCAGGGATTGCCTCTTTGGTTGCCAAACGGTACAGCGCTTAGAGAGCGCCTAGAAAATTTCCTAAAAAAAGCCCAGAAATCTGCAGGTTACGAACAAGTGATTACGCCTCATATAGGTAATAAGGATTTATATGTATGCTCAGGGCATTATGAGAAATATGGAGAAGATTCATTTCAGCCCATTAAAACACCGGATCCAAATGAGGAATTTTATTTAAAACCGATGAATTGTCCTCATCATTGTGAGATATTTAAAGCACGACCAAGATCATACAGGGATTTGCCTTTGCGTTTTGCCGAATTTGGAACCGTGTACAGATATGAGCAGTCCGGTGAACTTCATGGTTTGACGCGTGTGAGGGGGTTTACACAAGATGATGCTCATATTTTTTGCACACAAGAGCAAGTCAAAACTGAGTTCATGAATGTTATTGATATAGTTTTATACGTATTGAAAACATTGGATTTTAAAAACTATAAAGCACAGATATCTCTTCGAGACAAAGAAAATACGGATAAGTATATTGGTTCTGACGCCAACTGGGAAAGAGCTGAATCTTCTATTATGGAAGCAGCCAAAGAGAAAGGATTAGACACAGTAATCGAATATGGAGAAGCCGCTTTTTATGGTCCTAAATTAGATTTTATGGTTCAAGACGCTTTGGGTAGAGAGTGGCAGCTGGGAACCATTCAGGTGGATTATAATTTGCCGGAGCGGTTTGAGCTTGAATATGTGGGTAGCAACAACGATAAACTCAGGCCTGTAATGATTCATCGTGCACCATTCGGTTCAATGGAACGTTTCGTTGCTGTATTATTGGAGCACTGTGGTGGTGACTTCCCATTATGGCTAACTACAAACCAATTTGTTGTTTTACCTATTTCGGAAAAATACAATGAGTATGCTAAAAAAGTTTCAGATGTCCTAAATAATTACGATATTCGCGGACTTATTGACGACCGAAATGAAAAAATTGGTAAGAAAATAAGAGACGCAGAGCTAGCGAAGCGTCCATTTATGCTTATTGTAGGTGAAAAAGAGTTCAGCTCTGAACAGGTTTCTGTTCGTCAAAGAGGAGAAGGAGATAAAGGAGCAATGGGTATTAAGGATTTTGCTGACCTTGTAAATAAATTAGTAGAAAAAGAATTGGTAACTAACGATTAAAATTTGAATGAGAAGAACTCCAAGACGTCCTTTTGTTAGAAGAGAAGAGACTGCCCAACACAAGATCAATCAGAAGATTCTTGCCCCAGAGGTGAGATTGGTTGTAGAAGGAAGGGAGCCTATGGTAATAGCAACTCTTAAAGCCATTGATATGGCGATGGAGGAAGGACTTGATTTGGTTGAGATATCCCCAAAGGCTGTCCCACCGGTTTGTAAAATCATGGATTATAAGAAGTTTCTTTACAATCAAAAGAGAAAGCAAAAAGAGTTAAAAGCCAAGCAGAGTAAAGTTGTTGTAAAAGAAATTAGATTTGGTCCCAATACAGACGATCATGATTTTAATTTTAAACTTGCACATGCAAAAAAGTTTTTGACAGAAGGAAGTAAAGTGAAAGCGTTCGTTTTTTTCCGAGGAAGAACGATTGTGTTCAAGGATAGAGGAGAAATATTACTTTTGCGTTTTGCGCAAGAATTAGCGGATTATGGCGTGATAGAGCAGCTTCCAAAAATGGAGGGTAAAAAAATGAATCTCATGATTAATCCAAAAAAGAAATAAAAATAACTGATATAGTGTTCATCTTTAAAAAACAAAAAAATGCCTAAAATGAAGACAAAATCCAGTGCCAAGAAGAGATTCACAATCACTGGGAGTGGAAAAATTAAACGTAAGCATGCGTTTAAAAGCCACATTTTAACGAAGAAGGCCAAAAAGCGTAAACGTAACTTAACACATTCTGGATTGGTTCATGATGCAGACTTGTCTAATATTAAGTTGCAATTGTGCATGAAATAAAAGGTTCTTTATTATTAACCAAATAACAAGTAGCTAAGACATCTGAAATATTGATGCACTTCTTATTAAAAACAAATAGAAAATATGCCAAGATCAGTAAATCACGTAGCTTCAAGAGCTAAAAGAAAAAACATGATGAAGCTTGCCAAAGGATACTTTGGTAGGAGAAAGAATGTATGGACAGTAGCAAAAAACGCCATTGAAAAAGGTTTGTTATATGCATATACAGGAAGAAAGCAAAAGAAAAGAAATTTTCGATCCTTATGGATTACAAGAATTAATGCTGGTGCGAGAGCACATGGAATGAGTTATTCTCAGTTCATGGGAGGTGTTAAGAAAAATGGAATTGAGCTCAACAGAAAAGTTCTGGCCGATTTAGCTATGAACCATCCTGATGCTTTTAAAGCAGTAGTGGACTCAATCAAAAAATAATTATAATACTATATCAGTAAAGCCATTAGTTCTTCTAATGGCTTTTTTTAATTTATAAATTGACATTTATTTTGAATCTAGTAATATGAGGCTAAAAATTGGAGTAGCTGGTGCAGGTCATTTAGGGAAAATCCATATCCGCATTATTAAAGAGTTAACAGATTGTTTTGATTTGGTTGGGTTTTATGACCCAGATCAATCAATTTCTGCAGAGGTTTCTCAAGAGTATGGTATTGCTTCTTTTGCTACTGTAGAGGAGCTCATTGAGGCGGTAGATTGTTTAGATGTTGTCACAGCAACCTTATCTCATTTTTCCGTGGCCAAGTTGGCGATTCAGTCTAGAAAGCATGTATTTATTGAAAAACCGTTATCTGAGACCCTAGAAGAGGCTTATAAATTACAATCATTGGTGCATGAGGCAGATATTGTAGCTCAGGTAGGGCATGTAGAACGATTTAATCCTGCGTTCATTGCTGCGAAGGGGCATTTAGATAGACCGATGTTTATTGAGACTCATCGTTTGGCTCAGTTTAATCCAAGAGGAACAGATGTGCCTGTTGTTTTGGATTTAATGATTCATGATATTGACGTCATATTAAGTATTGTTAAATCAGGGGTGAAAAAAGTTTCAGCTTCTGGAGTTTCTGTAATCAGTGAAACCCATGATATAGCCAATGCAAGAATTGAATTCGACAATGGATGTGTTGCAAATTTAACTGCTTCAAGAATTTCATTGAAAAACATGAGAAAGACAAGATTCTTTCAAAAAGATGCCTACATCAGCGTAGATTTCTTAGATAAAAATCTAGAAGTTTTTAAAATGGATGAGCTTGAGGGTAAAGCCGACCCATTTGACATCATATTAGACCTTGGTGCGGATAAGCCCAAAAAGAAAATTTTAATTGACAAGCCAGATATTAAAGAGACCAATGCCATTAAGGAGGAACTAAAAGCATTTTATAACAGTATCGCAAATGATTCGGAAACACCTGTTACCATCGAGGACGGACTAAATGCAATGCTAGTAGCGCAGCAAATAATGGATGAAATGTCTAAAATTTATCTTCAATAAAGCAATATTTTTTAATTCAAATCGTTGAAACGTATAGTGCGCTTAGTAGTTCAAGTATTTTCATTATTCATTCTTGTTTCTTCCTGTGTGAAGAACAATCCTGATCCGTCATGGTTAGAGGTGAATGAGTGGCAACTTAACAGTAATATCGCCTTGTCTGGCTTGGAAGGAGAACTTACGGAACGTATTACAAACGCGAAAGTATATATAGACGATGAGCTCATCGGTATATTCGAGGTTCCTTTTAGAATTCCGATTCTGAATGCAGGATCAGTCAATGTTAAAGTATATCCGGTGGTTATTAATAATGGTATCTCGGCAACAAAGAAAGTGTATCCCTTTTTAAATTATTATGAAATTGATGCAGAACTCATTCAAAACGAAAGTTTAGTCATAAACCCTGTTACAGATTATAAAAGTTTCACCAATTTTTGGATAGAAGATTTTGAAGATATTAACAACGCGATAGAAAGTGACGGGTCTTCATTAGCCACGCTTCAGTTGTCTAATGAAAATCTGAGCTCTTTTAATGGTAATTTTTGTGGTAAGGTTGTTTTGAATGAAAATGATACGACCTGGGTTGCTAATACTACAGAGCAACTTGCCATACAAAAGGGTACAGAATGTTATCTTGAAATTGATTATTTAATAACCAATGATTTATATACGGGACTTTTGTATGTTACGCCTGATGCCACAATAAATAATGTAAACATTCGATTGAATGGACAAGAACCTGAAAATGCTGTTTGGAAGAAAATTTATATTGAGCTGAAAGAGTTGATCTCTTCCTCTCCTAACAACAGCCAATTTTTGCAGACTTTTTCTGCTTTTTTAGATGAAGATCAAACCGAAGGACTGATATATATAGATAATATAAAAGTTTTGTGGTATTAGATATGAAGAATCGACCTTGGATATATTTGTTTCTATTTTCTGATTATATATCGTCGGTTTTATCATGGTCGCTTTTCTTTTATCTCAGAAAAACTTGGATTGAAGACCAGAGCTTTAAGATAGATGATAATTTTTGGTTAGGCATTTTTCTAATACCCGTATTTTGGATGACCTTGTATTTCATTCAAGGCACGTACATAGAAATTAGAAGGATGTTCCGTCTCAAACTTTTAAACCTAACGATTTCCGGAAGTATAATAGGGGCCTTAATGATCTTCTTTTCTATTATTCTCGATGACCAGGTTAGGAGCTACGAGGGGTATTATTGGAATTTACTTATTTTATTTTGTGTTCATTTTGTGATTACTGCCGTTCCTCGAATGTTTGTAAATACTCTTTTAATACACTCAATTAGACGGCCGGATAACGGTTTTAAAACGGTCATCATTGGTGGAACAGAAAAAGCCATCGATATTTATGAGGAGATTCAAAAGAATCGAAAAAATGTGAACACATTCATTGGTTATGTCAATATGAATGGGAATGATCGAAAGTTAGATGGGACAATTCCTTATTTAGGTCATTTTGAGCAATTGGATGAGATTAAGAAAACACTAGATGTTGACGAGTATATTATTGCCATTGAAAGTTCGGAGCATAATAAGCTCATGAATATTTTACTAAAAATAGATGATGGCTCGACAAGAATTAAGTCATTGCCAGATACATATGTGATTCTTTCGGGTACTGTGAAGATGACTAATATTTATGGTGCCTTGCTATTAGAGGTTATTTCTGATGTAATGCCTTTTTGGCAAAGGGTTGTAAAGCGCGGAATGGACTTTATTTTTTCCTTCATAGCCGTAATCTTTCTTCTGCCTTTTTATTTTTTCTCTGCACTAGCGGTTAAATTATCTTCTCCCGGTCCTATATTTTTCCTGCAGGATCGAGTAGGGAAGAACGGAAGGTCTTTTAGAATTATTAAGTTTCGAACAATGGTTGTAAATGCTGAGCAAAATGGGCCTCAACTTTCATCCGAAGACGATCCGAGAATTACTAAGGTAGGTAAGTTTATGCGTAAAACGCGATTGGATGAGTTCCCTCAGTTTATAAATGTTCTTATCGGGGATATGTCTATTGTAGGGCCAAGACCCGAACGTCAATTCTATATAGACCAAATCTCTAAAATTCAACCACAATACAATCAGCTGACAAAAGTGCGGCCTGGCATTACTTCTTGGGGGCAAGTTAAATTTGGGTATGCCGAAAATGTGGACCAAATGCTTCAGCGAATGAAGTTTGATTTACTTTACCTTAAAAACAGGAGTTTGTCTCTTGATATAAAAATCATGTTCTACACCTTTGTAATCGTTCTTAAGGCTGAGGGAAAATAAGGAGATAGGTAATTGACTTGTTGATCTTAATTACTTTGTATTCATTTTTCTATCAACAATTCTTGCTCGAATTCTACTCAATGATACTGGAGTAATTCCCAATACATTTGCAATATATTTATCCGGGACACGATTATTAATGTCGGGATACTTTTCAATAAACTTTACGTAGCGCTCCTCAGGGGTGTGTAAAACGAATCCTTCGATCCTTAAATGGGCTTCTCTCACAATTCGTTGAAAAAATTTCTTTCGATTTGTTTCCAGCTTTGGATTGCTTTCAAATATTTTCTGAATTACGTCATAATCTATGGAGAATGTTTTGGTCTTTTCAATAGCTTCATAATAGAATCTTGATGCTTGATCGAATAATATGACATCTACATTGGCAACAATATAATTTTCTGGAATAAGAGCAAAGGTAATTTCTTCACCTTTTTCATTTATGAAATATTTTCGAATCATACCACTCCTAACAAAATAAACAGTGTTCATCTTCGAACCTTCCTCAATGATTATCTCTCTTTTTGTGAAACTATTCGATTGAGCTGCTGAAATTAATTCATTGGCATCGGAAAAGCTAAGTTGTTTACTGAAATTATATAGCTGCTTTATCTTTCCTAGGTCTACCATTATCTATGATTCTTAGATTAATGCAATGTCTAAAACTTCTGACATTTTTTCAACATAATGAAACGTTAATCCTTTTAAATAGCTTTCTTTTATTTCATCGACATCTTGCTTATTTTTTGAACAAAGAATGATGTCTTTTACTCCAGACCTCTTAGCTGCTAAAATCTTTTCTTTTATTCCTCCAACAGGTAGAACGTCACCGCGAAGTGTTATTTCACCTGTCATTGCAAGATTTCTTTTAATCTTTCGTTTTGAGAATATAGAAGCCAAAGAGGTTAGCATTGTTATTCCTGCGCTTGGTCCATCTTTAGGTGTTGCACCTTCAGGAACATGAATATGCACATTGTGGGTATCAAATTCATTTTGTGTGAGTCCGATTGTATCCGAATTAGCTTTAAGATATTCAAGCGCAATGATGGCTGATTCTTTCATTACATCACCAAGATTACCTGTTAATGTAAGCTTTCCTTTTCCTTTAGTTATACTGGATTCAATAAACAAAACATCACCACCTATACTCGTCCAGGCAAGGCCTGTTACAACACCCAATGTTTTATGGTCTATGTTTTTGATTTTAGATCTTCCTGCACCCAATACAGTAAATAAGTCATTCGCTGTAATGACGTTTTCAAAGCTTTCCTCCATTGCAATTTGTCTCGTGCGATTTCGAACAAGCTTTGCAATTACCTTATCCAAGCCCCTTACACCTGATTCGTTGGTGTATTCCTCGATGAGTTGTTTAAGTATTTTTCGATTTAAGCTGATTTGATTTTTATCTATGCCGTGCTCTTTTACTTGTTTCGGAATTAAGTGCCTTACCGCAATTTCTACTTTTTCTTCTAAGGTATAGCCATTAACTTCAATGATTTCCATTCGGTCTCTTAGTGGGCCTTGAATGCTAGATAATGAATTCGCAGTTGCAATAAATAAGACCTTAGATAAATCAAATTCTGTTTCAATATAATTGTCATGAAATGCATTGTTTTGTTCTGGGTCTAGGACTTCAAGTAGGGCAGAAGAGGGGTCTCCATGATTGCTTCTTCCAAGTTTATCAATTTCATCCAATACAAAAACTGGGTTGGAGGTTTCGGCTTTCTTTAAGTTTTGAATGATTCTTCCTGGCATGGCGCCAATGTAAGTTTTTCGATGGCCTCTAATTTCGGATTCATCGTGAAGCCCTCCCAGAGACATGCGAACGTATTTTCGTCCAAGTGCTTCAGCTATTGACTTGCCTAAAGAAGTTTTACCGACTCCTGGAGGCCCGTAAAAACAAAGTATTGGTGATTTCATGTTTCCCTTTATCTTTAAAACCGCGAGGTATTCCATGATTCGATCTTTTACTTTTTCCAAACCAAAATGATCTTTTTCTAGTACTTTTCTTGATCTGTTTAAGTTGAGATTGTCTTTTGAGAATTCATTCCAAGGGAGGTCAAGCATGGTGTCAATATAGTTCATTTGAACGGTGTACTCTGCACCTTGAGGATTCATTCTTTGGAGCTTTTCAAGCTCTTTGTAAAACAGTTTCTCTACATCTTTATTCCATTTTTTCTTTTCAGCTCTATCACGAAATTCTTTGATGTCCTGTTCTTGTGGATTGTCACCAAGCTCATCTTGGATGGTTCTCATTTGTTGATGAAGAAAATATTCGCGCTGTTGCTTGTCAAGATCTTTTCTGACCTTGTTTTGAATTTCATTTTTCATTTCTAGCATCTGAGCTTCCGCCGATAGATGTTCGAGCACTTTCATTACTCGATTTTTGAGATTCATCTCCTCTAACATTTCCTGCTTCTTGGAAACGTCTGCATTCATATTCGAAGAAATGAAATTGACTAAAAAGGTAGGGCTATCAATATTCTTAATAGCAAATTGAGCCTCTGAAGGAATGTTAGGACTGTCTTTTATGATTTGAAGCGCGAGGTCTTTTATGGTTTTAAACATCACGTCTAGCTCCTTATTCTTTTTATCGAAAGGTTCTTCCTTGAGTATTTTAACGGAGGCCGTTAGAAATGGATCTGATTGAATGGCTTCAAGCATTTCAAATCGGCGTTTTCCTTGTATAATGACTGTTGAGCTGCCATCAGGCATTTTTAATAAACGTACAATTTGTGCGACAGTTCCTGTTTTGTGTAGGTCTTTAAACTCAGGAGATTCTTCTTCTTGATCCTTTTGTGAAACGACACCAATGATTTTATCACCCTTATTCGCTTCTTGAATAAGTTTAATGGATTTATCTCTACCGACGGTAATTGGGATTACTACTCCAGGAAACAATACATTATTTCGTAAAGGGAGAATCGGAAGATTTTCTGGGAATACTTGTTTATTTACTGTTTCTTCTTCTTCAGCAGTTGTCAGAGGAATAAATTCTGCATCGGATTCAAAGCCTGAAAAATTTAAAATTGAATTGTCAAAAAATTCGTTCATATATGTGTATTATGACATTGTGTCATTTATATCTCAATTATTCAAAGAATAACTCAAGTTATTCTTATGGTTTCATATAGTTCAATAGCTGTGCCAAGAACAAAATCAAGCAATATTGTCTTGAATTAGATTTTTGTAGTGGATAGATGGGAAAAAATGTCTTTATCAATTTGATTCAGCGATAAGTTTCGTCGAGTCATCATATTATTGGCCGATGTTATGGCTTTTTCCAAATCAAAACTAACCATGTCTAAAGTATTGACCCAGGAAAAGCTTGGGATGTGTTTTGCGGGAAATCCACTGCCGAAAACATTACAAGAAACACCAATTACACTGGCCGTATTAAACATGGTATTAATACCTGTTTTTGAGTAATCGCCCATGCATAGCCCCATAAATTGTACAGCTGTTTTGATCTCACTCTTGCTTTCGTATGAATAGGTCTTTACATTAGAGTAATTGTTCTTTAGGTTTGAGGTATTGGTATCTGCTCCGAGATTACACCATTCACCAATAATCGAGTTCCCCAAGAATCCGTCATGTCCTTTATTTGAATAGGATTGAAAGATAACATTGTTTATTTCGCCGCCAACTTTGCAGTGTGGGCCAATTGAGCAGGCTCCATATACCTTAGATCCCATTTTCAATGTAGCCTTTTCACATAGTGCCAATCCTCCTCTTACGAGACTACCCTCCATAATTTCTGACTGACGGCCAACATAAATGGGTCCTGTGGTTGTGTTTAATATTGCTCCTTCAATGGATGCCCCCTCTTCAATAAATAAGTCAGATTTACTCCCAATTAATGTATTTGAATCAGACAGCTCCTGACTTTTCCGGTTAATTGTATAAGCATCAAAATCTTGTTTTAAAACGATGTCATTAAACTGAAAGATGTGCCATCTATCGCCTATTATTACAGGTTCTTGCCCAACAAACAGGACAATCTCTTTACCTGAACCCTTATTGGCTAATACTTGGTCGTTAAGCATGAGTGTTTGGTTGTCTTCTAGGTTGCAAATAGCGGCGATAAAATCCTCATTGGGGATGACATCGGAATTGATAACTAGGTCTGTATCAAGAGCTCTATATTTTTTTGATAAATAATCTTGAGTATGAAAACCTATTTCAGCATCAGGGAGATACATTTCATATCTCTCTACATTCGTGAATAAACCCATTCTTAGGCATGCAATTGGCCTTGTAAGGCTCATGGGTGCAAAGTTCAGATGTAATTCGTTGTCGCTTAAGTTGAATTTCATAATTTCTTTTGTGTCTTAATATTCGAAACTGCTAGTAATAATATAAAGGTAAGAAAGGCATTTAAAATAATTATCTCAAAACCGAAGCTGTAATTACCAAGAATACCAGGCTCTCCCTCTGGTGTGCCAGGAGCTCCTTTTGAAAAATACCAGATTAAAAAAGTAAATATGACTGAAAAAACACTAACAATCGGTACAGTGATATCTTGTATTTTTCGCGTAAACATGATGCCAAAGAAGAAGATACCTATAAGCGGTCCATAGGTGAAAGCAGCAAATTTCATTAATAAACCTATCGCAGATTCATCTGTAAAGTGATGCAGTAGTATGACAGAAAGTATAATAACCAATGAAACCAATACATGGATGGTTTTTCTTGTTTTTAATCCTTTTTCATTTGATTTATACTTTTCAGGAAGAATGTCTATATAAATAGATGTAGTGAGAGAGGTAAGCGCGGAGTCTGCACTTGAATATGCTGCAGCAATGAGTCCTAATACAAATAGGATACCTACAATAGGCGCCATGCCGTTATCCATTGCTACTGCGGAAAAAAGCAAGTCTGCTTTGTTCGGATTGATTTGGTGCTGCCCTGCATACAGATATAGTAAGGCACCAAGGAAAAGAAAAAGTAAATTAACAAAAACCAAAACTGTTGCCATGGAAATCATATTTTTTTGACCTTCTCGAATATTGCGACAGCTCAGGTTTTTTTGCATCATGTCTTGATCAAGTCCAGTCATGCCAATAGCGATAAATATTCCACCAAAAAAATGCTTTATAAAGTGATTGCTGTTATTGATGTCGTCAAAAAAGAAAATTTTGGAATACGAGCTGTCCGCAACAGTTTGAATTATTCCTTTTCCATTCTCTAAGGAAAGAGTGTCTTTAATGAAATATACGGTTAGGCCGACTGAAATAAGCATGAAGCCAGTTTGAAGAGTATCTGTCCAAACGATGGTTTTAATGCCTCCACGATTAGTGTAGACCCAGATAAGGGCAATGCAAATGGTAACTGTGAATTCAAACGGAATACCCCATTCTTCAAATAAAATGAATTGCAAAACCTCTGCGACCAACATAAGGCGAACTGATGCTCCTATTATTCTTGATAAAAGGAAGAAAATAGCACCAGTTTTATGACTATAAAATCCAAAGCGATCATTGAGGTATTCATAGATCGAAATCACCTTTGTTCTGTAATATATGGGCATCAATACGTAGGCAATTATTAGATAACCAACGAAATAGCCTAAAACGGCTTGCATATAGCTGAATTGATTGGCATCATTACCTACCCACCCAGGAACTGAGATAAAAGTGACGCCGCTTAATGAAGCGCCAATCATTCCAAATGCAACGAGGTACCATGGTGATTGTCTGTCCCCGACAAAAAAGGCTTCGTTACCATCATTTTTACCTGTAATTCTAGAAATTAGATAGAGGACACCAAAGTAGAGGACAAGAACAGTTATGATTATCGTTGAATTCATATTTGCGAATTGCTTGTGTAAATTTAAGGATTCAAATGTATCCTTATCCTTGTTTTAACGTTAATCTTTGGTAACTAAGTATATATTTGTAAAAAACAGCATAATGAAAGCTCTAATTTTCCTTTCCTTGATACTGATCACTTGTGGATCCATTGTTCTAATTGTATTTCGATTCCTTAAAAAGCAAACCTCAAGAGAGGTATTAAATCTCAAACTAGAGTTGCGAAAACAGCGACAAGAGTTTTTTCTTCCGAGCAGGTTAGATGCGTATCAAAGGTCTGTATTGTTAATGGAAAGAATACACCCAAACAGTCTCATTATGCGGACGCACAATCCATCTTTAAATGCAAAGCTTTTTCAGGCAGAATTGGTGAAATCCGTTCGTAATGAATTTGAACACAATGTTGCTCAACAAATATTTATAAACCCATCGACCTGGGGTATTATGAAGTCTTCCAAGGAGGAAGTTATCAAGCTGATTCACATGGCTGGAAGTCAAATGGATGAAAAGGCAACAAGTATTCAACTCTCTGGAAAAATAATGGAAATCGTCGTTCAGTTGGATCAGTTTCCTACTGAAATTGCAGTAGATGCTCTAAAGAAAGAATTTCAGGAATTAATTTAGTAGCTCAATGACGCCAGCGGCACCTTGTCCGGTACCGACGCACATTGTGACCATTCCGTATCTACCATTTCTTCGTCGAAGCTCGTTAATAAGTTGCACAGAAAGCTTTCCACCCGTACAACCCAAAGGATGACCTAAAGCAATAGCACCACCATTTACATTCACGATATCTGGATTTAAACCGGTTTCTCTTAGCACTGCTACAGATTGAGACGCAAATGCTTCATTTAATTCAACCAAAGAAAGATCATTCATTTTTAATCCAGCCATTTCTAAGGCTTTAGGAATGGCATTTACAGGTCCAATTCCCATAATCCTTGGTTCAACGCCGACTGTAGCGTATGAAACGAGTCTAGCGATTGGTTCAATGTTCAGCTCTTTCATCATTTTTTCAGACATAACCATTACAAAAGCGGCTCCATCCGAAGTTTGAGATGAGTTTCCTGCAGTTACTGATCCTCCCTGAGCAAATACAGGTCGGAGAGAGTTTAATTTTTCAATTTTACTGGGTCTTGGACCTTCATCTGTATCGATGGTAAAATTTTTAACTTGTCTTTTTTCATTCTCGTCCAAAAAGATGTGTTCTACGTCAATAGGCACAATCTCGTCTTTAAACTTTCCTTCCTTAATAGCTTTGAGTGCTTTTTCATGAGAATGAAGTGCAAAATTGTCTTGTTCTTCTCTGCTTACCTTAAAATCTTTGGCAACAGCTTCCGCTGTAAGCCCCATTCCCCAATACCAATTGGGGTTTTCTTTACCTACTTTCGCATTAGGAACGATTCTCCATCCCCCCATTGCCATGACAGACATTGATTCTGCACCACCAGCAATAATACAATCGGCCATGCCGGCCTCAATTTTTGCTTTAGCAATAGCAATAGTTTCGAGACCAGAAGCACAATATCGATTAACAGTCATTCCGGGTACTTTGTCAGTATCTAATCCCATTAATGAAAGCATTCGACCCATGTTTAGTCCTTGTTCAGCCTCAGGGGTAGCATTTCCAACGATGACATCGTCAATTCGTTCTTTATCAAGATTTGGAAGGCTTTTCACCAAATGCTTTATAACAGAAGCTCCAATATCATCTGGTCTGTAAAAACGAAATCCACCTTTTCCGGCTTTTCCAACTGCTGATCTGTATCCTGCTACTATATATGCTCTATTACTCATTTTTTTTGGGGATGTAAAGTTCTTATTTTTTTAGACTCATAAAAGTAGTAAAAAATATTATGCATGCATAATTATAATTGATCTTTTATTGCTTTTTATTTTTCATTTTTGCTCGAATAAACTCAATGAGCATTGGCAATAATGAAAGACCTATAATTCCAAAGATTACGATTTCAAAATTATTTTGAACGATGGGAAGATTGCCAAAAAAGAACCCTAAAAGAGTTAAAGCAAAAACCCATGTAAAGCCTCCCAATATGCTGTATTTAAGAAACATATTGTATTTCATTTCTCCGACTCCAGCAACGAAAGGCGCAAATGTTCTAACGATAGGTACGTACCTTGCAAGTATGATTGTTTTTGGGCCGTGTTTGTCATAAAATGATTGGGTTTTGTCAATATAGGACTGCTTTACAATTTGACGACCCCTTATTTTCCATTTCATTACCTTTAAGCCAATCCTGTTGCCAATGTAATAGTTTAAATTATCTCCAATAAGTGCTGCGCATATCAATAACGGAATGACAATAAAAATATTTAGCTCTGCAGTCTGACCGTTTTGAACTACCCCAGCACAAAATGTACCGGCAGCAAATAAAAGAGAATCTCCGGGTAATAAAGGCATTACTACCAATCCAGTTTCTACAAATACAATCATAAATAAAATGAGATAAATCCAGTACCCATATTCCAAAATCATTGTATACAGATACGAATCTAAATGAAGAATAAAGTCTATGAGTTGATTGATAATGTCCATTTATTCAATGTTTAAAGATGGATCTACCTTTTCTTTCCAAGCTATAATGCCTCCTTCTACAATCCAAACATCATGAAAAGATGTTTCACATTCAAGAAGATTTGCAACAGCTTCTGCGCGTCTACCTGAACGACATAAAAGCACTATTTGGTTTTTTGAATCAATCTCTTCGTGCTTTTCAATAACTTCAGACATTGGAATATGGCGGCTACCAATATTGCACTGATCGTATTCATAAAGCTCTCTAATATCAATGATTTCGAGGTTTTCGCCTTTTGCTATTCTTTCTTTACATTCTTTGGGACAAATGGTTTTCATCTACATTTTTTTGTAAAGATAAAATTATGAAAGAAATTTCTCTATCTCTATTGTATATTCAATTGTATATTCAGATGCGGAAATATAATATTTACTTTTTATTCTATTGTAAATACCTTCCTCGTACTGCCGTCACTATATACGTAAATAAGTGCAGTATTTGGTTTGTAAGTGGTAATTCTTCCAAGTTGATCCACAATTTTAACCAATGTTTTTTGATCGTAGTTGTGCTCATTGATGCCAAGTTGCGGAGTCCACACGTCTTCTAAAATCTGATTTACTTCATTGATGTCGTGTCCCTTGTATGCTAAATATTCTTCGGTATGATCTGAATCTTGTGGAAGAAAAAGGAGAAGCCAAGGAAAGCCAACAGAACCATCGGTTGAGAATGCATCAGCATATTCAAAAAGAATGTCTTCAATATCGGTAAATTCTGGATAAGTAATTCCGTGTGCCAATGTCCAAACTTGTTCATCATGACAATCTGCAATATTGAATGAATTGTCTTGATATAAAAATCCAAAAACCATTACATGATTGTTTCCCGAATCAAAATTTCGCCAAATTTCTTCCGTAGCTGGGGCAACGATGTTACATGGAGTACACCACATGGCAGAGAAATCCATTAAAACTGCATTTCCTTTGTTGAGTTCGGTTCTCATATTGTACTCTGTTCCATCGCAGGTTGATTTTGTCCAGTCAGGAATTTGTGCATTTGAGATTAATGCGATAGATAATAGAATTATTGTGATTGTATATTTCATGTTGTGATTTCTTTGTTAATTTCGTTTTCTTTTATTGAATTACTTATTCTGAAACGAATATTTTTTTTGTACTGCCATCACTGTATACATAAATCAGTGGGGTATTTGGTTTGAATTCGCAGGTTCTTCCAAGCTGGTCTATGATTTTAACCAATGTTAATTCTTGCTCATCAACGATTGAGATTCCAGTGCTCTGAAGCCATTGGTCATGTAAAATGTGATTGACTTCGTTTATATTGTTGCCACTGTATGTTAAAATACTATTTTCTGGGTTTTCTGAATTTGGAAAAAATAAGAGTAACCATGGAAGATTGACTGCGCCACTTGTTGTGTATTTATTAATGTAGTTTGCTAATACGTCTTCAATGTTGATAAATGTCGGGTAGGTAATGCCATTCTCGGAAGTCCATATATCAGCATCATCACAATCTGCCTTATTAAAATCTTGATCTTCATTTAGGAATCCAAATACCTTAACGTTTTCGTTCGTCATGTCCTGCCAAAGAGCTTCAGTTTTATTTGCGGTTTCAGCACTTGCTGGACTCCATTGGTTTGAAAAGCTTAGCAATACGGCTTTTCCTTTGGAAAGCTCGGTGTACATGTTGTATTCATTGGAATTACAGGTGTATTGAGTCCAGTCCGGAACTTGTGCGGTAAGTGTAAAAGTTAAGCTGGTAAATAGTGCAAAAATGGTACTTTTCATATCCTTAAGTTTTAATTTCAAGGCGCAAAAGTACTCATTCTTTCAGATTAGATATCAAGTAATTTGAATTACTTAACATTAAAATAACATTAGTGAGGCCATACTACTTCAATAAGTAGATTAGAAAGGGTATGTAATGGCTTTGTTTAGCGTGGTTTTTAGTCCCTTGACCCAAGGCATTCCTATTTGTTTTGCTTCTGAAGATTCTTGTGTTTTATTGTCATAGACGATTTGATATTTTTTATCATTTATAATGAGGAGTCTTTTATTTTCATTCTTTAGTATTGTGATTTTTTTGTTTTTTATTGTGTAATTCATATTCTTGTCCTTTATGGAAATTTTCAAAATAGTACCGGGATAACATCTTTCATAAGATTCAAGCATTCTCTGATATTTATATTCATTTTCTTCAAGGTCATCGTAAAAAAAATAAATTTGATTGCTAGAGTGAATTGCAAAACATAGCTTATTGCTATTGAATAATATTAGATGTTTTTTATTTAAGTTGTTGTATCTGTGAGATGACGTGGCAATTAGTATAATTGTACCAAGCAAATAAGTATAGAATTGACGGGTTTGATAGAGGTAGGCAATCAATATTAAAACGATCAAAACATATAAACCGAATAGTTCATATTCATTAAGCTGAAATCCTTTTGAAACAGAACCGGGTAATTGCTCAATCCAACCAATGAAGGAGCCCAGTAGGTATAATAATGATGAAAGAACAAAGCCAATACCAATTGACAAAATAGGGGACCAAGAAAATATAAATAAACTGGCTCCAAGTGATATCAATACACCTGATAAAATTATGATTCCTAAGTTCGTAAGTGCGAAGTAATTGGGGAATTGATGAAAATAGTATAGACAAAATGGAATTGTAAAAATTTGTGCAGAAAGTCCGAGTGCTGTTCCATTCCATAGATAACGAAATGCTTTATTCTTAAAATGGTAAAACCTCTCAATCGTAGGGTAGGTAAGAAGTATACCGAACATGGCCAAATAAGATAGCTGAAATCCGATATCGAATAAATACCAAGGGTTTAAAATCAATAAAATGAATGCAGAAAAGCATAATAAATTCAATTGATTATTTTGTGCGCTAAAAATTGACCCCAAAGTAATTAAACTGAACATGAATACCGATCTGACTACGCTAGGTGGAAAACCGATTAGGTATGCGTAAAACCAAATGAAAAGGAGGATTATAATGGTCGCCTGATATCTTGAGATAAATTTTGAAAAAACACGTAATACATGCAGCATCACAAATATCATAAGGCCAATATGAAGCCCTGATATTGCTAAAAAATGCATAGCTCCAGCAGCACTAAAGGCTCTTGTTGTTTCAGATGTTAGCTCTGATTTATCCCCGAGAAATAAGGCTTTTGCCAATCCTACTTGTGATTTAGGCAAGTTGTTTTGTAAAATATCAACGAGGTATTTTTCTATGGTGTTTTTATAGCTAGGAGGTTCATTACTCAAGATTGAAAAATCGTTTTGATCAAAGAAGCTTAATAGTGTCGTATTCTTTGTCTTCCAATACAGTGATGCATCAAATTCACCAGGATTCCCTTTGTTCTTTATTTTAGATATTTTACTCGAAAGAAGAAGCACATCTCCTTCACTAATTAATTTATTTGTATTACTGTCCGTATAGTAGAGTAATTTTTGTGAAACATCTATGGTTTTGTTGTCATGAGTATAAAAAAATTGAATTTCTGCAAGCCCTTTGTTCCAGCTTTTTCTTGTATCTGTTTTTTCTAGAATTTTGATTTGAAAATAAGCTTGGTTTTCAGGAATTTCAATGTTATTATTCATGTTTTTTAGATGCATGCTGAAATAACCGAGTTGTAAAAAAAGTAAAAAAGTAAAGGGGTAAAATCGAAATATTTTGAGGTAATACATGACAACTGATAAAGCCAATAAAATGACATTATATATGAGCCATGAATATGAATCTATATCAATAAAATGAATAAATATGCCAATACAAAACGGTACCAGTAAATACAAAAACGGCACTCGGTAAAAGGCGAGCGGGATAGGGCGATTTTCGATAGGGTTGTTTGCGATTAGGTTTTTTCTTTAAATTACTAAAATCTCTTTGAGTTTTGACAAAGAATCTTATTGTTAAAAAAGTATTTGGAACTTAAGTTGATTGTTTTGTCATTTCTAGTTGGATTTGAGTTAAATTTGACCGAATCATTAAATAATCGTTATTTCTAACAATGAAATTAAATTTTCTATTCGGATGTATGCTTTTTTCCATCAATCTGTGGGGGCAGCAATTGACGTATGTTCCGGATGAGCATTTTGAGCAGGAATTGATTGATTTGGGATATGATGATGTTTTAGATGGTTATGTACTAACCTCAAATGTCGATACGGTAGAAAATCTTAATGTGGCATTCAGAGGCATTTCTGATTTAACTGGAATAGAAGATTTTGTTCAATTGACTTTTTTGGATTGCCAGTCCAATTATCTCACTGAAATTGATTTAAGTCAGAATGTTAATCTAATTGAATTTCAGTGTTTTGGAAATCAGATTGTGGAGCTCGATATAAGTCAAAATACGCAGTTGGCTCAACTGTATTGCTCAGGTAATATGCTAACTTCTCTAGATGTGAGTCAGAATTCGAATTTACTTGTTTTGCATTGTGCTTATAATGCAATAGAAAACATCAATGTGAGTCAAAATCCTTATTTAGTTGTTCTATATGCCCCAGGAAATGTGCTTAACAATCTTTACACTAATGGAGCAGTTTCCCTAAACCATTTAGACTGTTCATTTTGTTCACTTACTAGATTAGATGTTAGTCATAATATTAATCTAACAGAATTAGATTGTCAATTTAATCAACTCACCTGTCTAAATGTAGCCAACGGGAATAATTATAATTTCAATTATTTATGGCCGGGAAGCAATCCAAATTTGACCTGTATTGAAGTTGATGATGTTGATTGGTGCATTGCCAATTGGAATAATTTCGACCCTCAGTATTCTTTTAGTGATTATTGTAATAATGGTTGTTCTTCTTCAACAACAGGTTTAAATGAGTTTACAGGTAATCCCAAAACCTTCATCAAAATTCTCGACCTAATGGGTAGAGAAACCAACTTTAAACCAAACACACCTCAGATCTATGTCTATTATGATGGGAGTACGGAGAAGGTGTTTGTAATTGACTAAATCGAATTTAAAAAGCCACTCGTTAAAATGGCTTAAATTCTTTTTCGTGTCTTGATACTGTCTCTATTGTTTAGTAGTTCGAACAAGCCTAACATAGAACGCAACACGCTTTTGGTTTAACATCTCATCGCAATTTTCGACATATCGAACCCAGGCAGCTTGAGCATTCAGCTCAGTACTACTCCAGTACCAAGAATTCTCAAAACCACTAATTTTATCTTTGTTTTCGCATAATATCTTGAATTCAGCCTTTGTTGGTAAACGCCAATCATCACCTAATTCTTCACATGCTTTTTGAGCTTCAGAAAAATTCATTTTCCCTGAATCTTTCGTCATGATTTCTAGATTCCCAATTGTAATCGATGTGGTATCCTGTCCAATGGAATTTAAACCAAGTCCCATCATTAATAAAACGATAACTGTTTTCATACTCTTAATTTTAATTCAAGATAAGGAAAAAATAGCAAAATTCAGTAGAAAAAAAATCACCACCTGTTCCTCTTTGAAAAGAATTACAGTTGATTGGTAATCAGTTAGTTTAAAGATGTTTTGGGTTCTTCTTGTATTTAGGTTTAAAAGGTGAATCGTCTAAATGTTTTTCTATTATTCGAAGGCATATCTCAAAAGACACAATAAATAAAATGATCATTAAAAATGTGGCTAATTCTTCTGAGACACTGTTAGAAAAAAGAAATGCATCATATAGCCCATGGAATATCGAAGCCCAAATCAATCCTTTTACTGCAATGCCTTTTTTTTTCTTGAATTTCTGAATTCCAATGTAATAACCCATAATTATTGCACATATAGCATGCGCGGGAACTGCACTAAACATTCTAACCATTGCTACAGCTTCTCCATCGCCACCCGAATTTGCAACATGAATTATATTTTCAACTGTTGCGAAACCCATTGAAACCATTACGCAATAAACGACTCCGTCCATAGGTTCGTTAAAATCTTTGAAATAATACGTAATGAATCTTACAAATATAAATTTGCAAAACTCTTCAATTAGTCCAATTCCTATAATACAAGAGATTAATGAAATAAGAAAGTTAGTACTTGAGAAATTAAAAATCGGATCAGTGAAACTATAAATTTTTATTATAAAAACAACTGGAATTATCCCAAATAAGAAATTGATTGCTAATAATGAAAAAGGTTCTTTTTCATGTTTGTCTTTAAAATAAATGTAGAGGCAAATTACAATACCCGGTAGGATAGAGAGAAATAGATTATATGAATTCATATACTAATTTATATAAAATTAAAGTTTCAAATTAGTCATGTTTTTATTTTTAAATTAGACAAGTCAATCCTAGGGTTAGTCGGTTTTATCTTTCCTTAATATTCATCAATGCTTCTAGAGCAGCACTGACATGTTCTTCTTTTATGATTATCGTAAGCTCATGAGTGGTTGAGATTACCTCAATGATGTTAATGCCTCTCCAGGTAATAATTCCTAATAAATGATGATACAAGCCGGTGACCTCAGTATTTAGCTTCGGGAGCTGTATGGTAATACTGGCCAAATTTTCCATTCGTGATTGATAGGGGATTGCCCCAAGAGCTTTCTCAAATATATTTTTGAGGTTTTCACTAATAATTACTGTAGTTTCGTGAATGCCTTTACATAAAGTGTGAAATCCTTTGGTGTTGGTCAGTTGTTTCAAGTTGAATTTAGAAGACATTTTTTCAAATTCAAGAGTGTTTTGAAAGCTGTAATCAATCAATCCAGATTTGACAGTAAAATCACCAATATTTTTGAGCTGTTTCTTGAGTGGTCGTGCTTTATTTAGCTGATCGATTTCCATGCGCTTAATAGTCATAATAATGGCATTTACGTTGAGCTTTTTTCCAACTTTATTGGATAGCTCAGGTTCAATCTGTCGCGCTAAGGCGGAGATGTTGATTAAACCATTCTTTATGTTTTCCAGGATAAAGGGTTCTTTTTTTAAAATTTCATCAATATGGTTCTTTATCGTAGTCACGTTAAAAATTTAACAAATAGTTAAAAAATAGACAAATTTATCATAATTATTTCATTTGGCTGGTTGCCGAAGTAGTTTCGCTAAAAAAAAAGCGATGAAGACACCTTATTATTTTTATGATCTCGATTTATTGGAACGTACGCTCAAAATACTTCGTTCAGAAGCAAAAAACAAGCATGTGCATTATGCCATAAAAGCCAATACAGATAAACGAATTTGTAGAATGATATCTAATTATGGATTTGGTGCAGACTGTGTGAGCGGTAATGAAATTTTGCATGCTTTAAGATGCGGGTTTCATCCATCAAAAATAGTGTTTGCAGGAGTCGGTAAAACCAATGAGGAAATAGAAATTGGGCTTAAACACAATATTGCTTGCTTTAATATTGAATCAGCTGAGGAAGTTCAGGTCATCAATAGGCTGGCAAAACAAATGAATAGAGTAGCCAATGTTGCCATTCGGGTAAACCCAAATATCAGTGCTGAAACCCACGAATACATTACGACAGGCACCCACGAAAACAAATTCGGAATTTCCTGTGAACATCTCATGGGAGTTATTCATTTAATCGAAGACAGTAAATGTATCAAATTGACAGGGCTCCATTTCCATATTGGAAGTCAGATTTTGAATATGGATAATTTTAAGGACCTCGCCCAAAAGCTCAATATTATTCTTTCAGAACTTTATAATGAAGGTATTGAAATTGAACACATCAATGTAGGAGGAGGGCTCGGTATTAATTATGACAATCCAATTGATGAACCGATTCCAGATTTTCAATCCTATTTTGAGGTATTCAATCAGCATCTAAACAATTCACTTTTTAAGTATCTGCATTTTGAGCTTGGAAGATCTATTGTTGGCCAATGCGGAGAGCTTCACACTAAAGTACTCTTCGTAAAGCAAGGAGTTGTAAAACAATTTGCGATTGTGGATGCGGGTATGACAGATCTTTTAAGACCAGCTTTATATCAGGCGCAGCATCGAATCGTTAAAAAGAATCCTTCAGGTGAAAAGAAATACCGTTATGACATTGTAGGGCCTATATGTGAATCAAGTGATGTGTTTGGAAATGATTACCCTTTGGAAAAGCTTAAAAGAGGAGAGGAGCTTGTCATTAAATCTGCAGGAGCATATGGTGAGGTAATGGTCAGTGAATACAATTTGAGAGCTAAGCCCAATGTGTATTACAGAGAGGCAAGGTCGTCATTAGAATTTGCCATAGATCAACAATACATCATGAATTGATTTTTTAATTTTCTATATTTACTCAAAATACGCTTATGAGAATCTTGCTTTTATTCCTGTTCATTGGTCTTTATTCATTTGGTCAAAATGATCAAATTAGAGTTATCGCATCACCGCATGAACCTATAGTTGAATTTCCAGACCAGGAAGCTACTTTTCCCTGTCACACCTTCTACAATTACGATACTTTAGGTAATGTGATAAATGAATATGAAAGATGCGGACCAAGTGGTATGATGACATTTATCAGTCAAAATGTCGTTTATCCTCAGACCTCCATTGAAATGAACGAGCAGGGAAGAGTTTTTTTATCTTTTGTTGTGGAGACAGATGGTTCAATAACTAATGTGGTGGTGGAACGAGGGGTAAGTATTGATCTCGATCGAGAAGCAAAGAGAGTGTTGAGTAAAATGCCAAATTGGAGCCCCGCAAAATCAGGAGGTAAATTGGTTCGATGCAGAGCACGCTTACCGATAAACTTTCAGCTGAATTAATTTATTCGCAATAGTCACTTGGACCTTTGGTGTATTGACTACCATTTAGATAATAATGTCCGCTTTGCTTGCGGCTAATTTCCTGATATTCAACTATTCCTTCTGAGTACATGCACTTAAGCATTGGTTTATTATTAATCGTTGTAATTACCCATTGTCCTTGAAGGCTTTCCTTTTCTTTTTCCATGTTTGCATCTAGACCGCTTCCTGAAGATGATGAAGATGATGAATAATCGTATCTAAATGTGCCATCACTACAGAAAGTATAGATGGTTGAGCTATTTGTGGATACGCTTACGTAAAAACTTCCGTCAGGAGAAGAATCACTGGATGAATGTGATTCGCGATCAATCAATTTTTGTCCATTGAGCTTTGATTTCCAATCCTGAGGATCAGAAGGTTTAATGAATGACATACTTTGAGCTATTTTTTTGATGGCTTCTTTTTGTTTTGAATTATCAGCAGACGCTTGATTTAGGGTCATAATTGAAACGCCTTTGCAGTAATTGTTATTGTTCAGAATACTAATGACCTCGCAGTTAATCTGTGTGCCCTCTGTAAATCCACTGTAGCTAATTGTTACCATGTTTTCATCAATAGACCTTGCACTTTTTTGAGCAAAAAGCTCAAGACCTTCTTCCTTATAACCACCATCTAGCAACTCCTTGAGTTTATCAATTGTTTGGCACCCGTGCTCAATAATAAAAATCGCTCCTGAAATCTTTTCATGGCCTAATAAAATCGTTCCATAATCATCATTGATTACTTTCCAATCATCTGCCATAAAGCTTATGGGTATTCCCAAAGGTTTAATTTGAGCATTGGATTGAAATAAGATAAAAGTAGATAGCAATAAAATAAGTAGAGTTTTCATTGAAGTATAGATTTATTGAATAATTGAAGATACTAAAAAATAAATAGGTGTATTTTTGTCAAACTACCAATTGATATGAAAAACTTTTTAAGCTATACTGGACGTATCATAGCGATTGTGTCAGGTCTATTGTTGGCATGGGGGTTTAATGAGCTTTACGGAAAATATTCTAGTCCAATTGAAACCCTTAGTCATATGCCTTATGGAAGATTGTATGTATTGTGCCTGATTATAGGGGTTTTCATGATTATTCGATCGAACCGTTTGCCTTATTAGTTCTAATCTTCGTATTATCGTATTTGTCTTTCTTTTAGGTTTTTATTTCAAATTTGTACATTCGTTATTTATAATTAAAATACACGTATGAGAATATTATCATTTATTGGATTGGGTGTGGGAGCTATTGCTATTTCATTGGCTTTATATCTACAATTCGAAATAGACCCTAATGCAGAATATGCGGAGTCAATTGATATTCAGCAAGATGCAGATCAAATGCTGTATGATTTATATGTAGGTCAACAAACATCTTTTGGACAACTTGCATTGCTTTTTGGAGGATTGGCGTTCTTAGTGTCCATTTTTCCAGCAATCAAAAGGAATAAATTTGCCATTATTGGAGCATCTTTGGGATTGATATCTTTCTTTATTGGTGCTGCCTACGGTACTCACATGTTTTCATAACTATAATTAGAATAATCTTTCTAAAAAGAGTTGAGATCTTGAGTTTGAATGGAATGAGTGATTCATAAATGATTCATCAACAACTGATCCCGATGCATTAAACTTAAACGTTTTACGCTGGTTAATAAATGTCCCTTGGCCTTTGCTAATTTCACATACATGAATGTAATAGGCATTGTGTGAATGAAATGTATTGGATAATATTAATAAGAGGTCACCTGAATTCACGAAGGAGGAGTCTTT
>CALKHF010000028.1 GCA_938092255.1 uncultured Flavobacteriales bacterium
TATCTCGTTTAACGTTGATTCAGTGAACTCTAAAGCACGATTGCCATTTCCATATCCATCAACACGTGTGATTTGAGGTGTGGTTCCATAACCAACCAACTGGCCTGTACCATCCGATTCTGGCATTGGATTGTGAGGGACCGCTGAAATCACCTTCACCGCTCCAACCGCCGCTTTTCTTGATGGAATATAGGGCTTCTTTTGACCATCTAACAATGAAGGATCATTAGGATTGTATTCTTTATAATTATTATAAGCATATGAAATCGCAACAAAATAATAGGTTTTGTGATTTACCAATGTTGGCGAACCTTGAGCAAACAAATCGGTTGTTACCTTGAATGAATGCTGAATTCCAACATTGGATCCATCGACCATTTCAATTGGTATTGAAGCTCCTAAATCATCGTCAAACTCAAAATTTATAATTCTATCAACCCCATCGATAATATCGCATTGAGCAGTAAGTCTTGCCTGTGCAGGATCGTTAAGATCAGATACAGATACCGTATTGTCTCTAACTTGATAAATTTGATAACCCTGAAACTTATAATATTTATCTGCCCCATCGTCGGCAACAATAAATGGGTCGAACTCTTCATAATTCTCCTGATAATTATTGGAAGAAGAGGTGTTCGATAAAAACAACACCAACTCATTATCCAGCTCTTGAATCTTTAATTCAGGTGAATGCGGACCTTCTAGAACCTTAAAACAATTTTCAAAAAGGGCTTGTGCTTTATCATCTGCTTTTCGCAAGACCTCTACAGATTCGAAAGGATCTCCTCCCGATGCCCTTGCCCAAGCAATTCCAACCGTAATGTTATTCACCGCTCCTGGTTTAAGCACAAAGGGCCCTGCAGACTGTACAAATCGACGGTCATTAGGCGGATTGTTACTTGTTTGTTCCGTCCACGGATCTTGTGGAACGCCATTGGTTCCCCATCCCAAAGGATCTGTATCCCCAGGAAACATGAAGTCGCAAGGCGTATTGGGGTCTGCTGCTGCGTCAGACACATGTCCGCTACCTCCATAAATGAATTTCGAGCCATCTTTCCAGTATCCTTTTAAATAATTATAATAGTCTCCTGCAGCAACAGGGTCTGTTTGGCTAGGGTTCGCACCATTGGTTGTATTGGAATAATATAAAAATCTCCGCATTCCGAATCTTTCATTATCTATCACCCCATCGCCAAAACCTATTCCATTTAAGGCCTCATTTTCATTAATTCCAAATGCATTGTCTATACCATCATCATCCTGATAAGGTCCCTCAAAAAAATCGACTCCTACCGCAGGTGGAGATGTGCCATACCCTTTATAACCACTATTGTCTCCATCATAATTATCTCCATTGTAATAGTAAGCCAATCCTCTATTAACATCACATCCTACATAGTCATCGTAAGGGTCTCCCAAAGCCCCATCGGTGAAAAATCCAAAATACGTATCAAATAAGGTCTGGGTACCACGATTGATTAATTCATAGTTATAGAAAGTCATGTTGTTTATCTCATCGTTAGACGCAAAAGCAAAGGCTTGAGCTCTAATCTCCATCCCAATCGGTTCCGCGCCTGTTTCGGTGTGAATATTTCCTTTGTCATTCATTACCCACCAAAAATTAAGGTCTCCATACAAAGAAACGGTCCGATCAACAGTACACTCTTTGGTTCTATTAATATCATGCCAAGGATAATCCCCATCCTCCCAGTTATAGGTTCCGTCCTCATTGTTGTCAAAGAAAGGGGCTAAATAGTAATCTTGCCCAGCACTAACGTCGCCATGTGCGGGCCAGTTTTTTATAATGTCTGGGACAATATATCCAGGAAATAAAACACTTTGGGTATTGGTTCCGTTTGCATTGTCTTCAATACCCGCCTCTCTCCAGGAAACAAATTCCCTAATCATGTCTTGTGTAGTAATGAAATGTTGATCATACGCTTCACAAGTTTCATAATTGGTCTCTGCATAAACTTTAGATAAGGGACCTGTCCAATAATCTTGTCCGTTGCGATACCTAAGTGCTGCCAATTTCAATTGATTATTCACATCCGTTCCGCCAAGCCATAAAGCCGCAGTGAATAATGCCATTATACCCGAATTTTTTGGCACCTCGTATTGTGAATAGTTTTGACCTGGTACCTGCCATAAATTACCGGCTGTATGAATCATTGCTCTGACATTATTCAGCTCCATGTAAGTGGTAGTAGAAGGTGGGGTGCATCCCGCTCCTTTTTCAGAATAAACGATTGGTTTTGCTCCATCAACAACTTGACCAACAACTGCAAATCCAAATCCAAAAAAGAAAAGAAAAAATACCCTCATTAAAACGAAATTACAGAAATTAAAATTATCCGTTATTGATTTTTGGGGTAAAGGCATTTTTTATATGCTCAATATCATGTTTTTCATTGTTAATGATAATTGATATGACGTCAAAACGACAATCATGGTCTGGAAATTGGCTTTTCATAAGAGCATCTGCCACTTTAATTATTTTATTCTGCTTTAACTGATTAACGGATTCATAAGGATGTTTAATCGATCGACTTGACAAAGATTTTACTTCTACAAAAACAATAATTCCCTCAATCTCACAAACTAAATCAATCTCGTAACGACCAAGTCTTTTATTTCTAAAATGAATGATATATTTTCGTTTTGATAAATAATCTTCTGCTAGTTTTTCAGCTTGCCTTCCTTTCAAATGCATTATTGTTTGATTTTAGCCTTGAATTAAATTTACGTTTTTAATTCCACCCTTTATCGGGGACGAAGAAGAATTAAAATTATCTTTATCACATTCATTACAAAATTTCAAATGAAAAATATTTTTATTAAAAATATTAAAGGCTTGATTCAAGCAGGAGAAGAACTTCCGGACATTGTAAAAGGCGGCGAATGTGACAAGATAAGCATCATTGAAAATGCATTTCTAGCGTTAGAAAATGGGTCAGAAGTCGTTGCATACGGCCCCATGTCTGAATGGGAGGGCATAGATGATTGGCGCGACCTTGAGGTTATTGATGCTGATGGTTGTTTCGTCCTGCCGGCCTTTTGTGACTCTCACACCCACACTGTTTTTGCAGAAACACGTGAGGAGGAATTTGTTGATAGAATAAGAGGATTGAGCTATGAGGAAATTGCCCTTAAAGGCGGTGGAATTTTAAATTCGGCAAGCAAAATACAACTTGCAACAGAAGATGAGCTTTACGATTCAGCAAAAAAAAGAATAGAACAAATGATGGCCGTTGGAACCGGTGCTATTGAAATTAAATCAGGCTATGGCCTATCAGTGGATAGTGAATTAAAAATTTTAAGAGTTGTAAAACGCCTTAAATCAAGTATGCCAATAGCCATAAAGTCAACCTTTCTAGGCGCTCATGCCTTTCCCGTTGAATTCAAAGAAAATCATGAAGGATACATAGAACTTATCATCAACGAAATGCTTCCTAAAATTGCAGAAGAAGGTCTTGCGGACTACGTTGATGCCTTTTGTGAACGAAATTATTTTTCTGTTGATGAAATGACAAGAATACTCATCGCTGGAAAAAAACATGGGCTTATTCCTAAAGTGCATGTAAATCAATTCTCGTCAATGGGTGGAATTCAGGCCGCTATTGATCAAGGAGCTTTGAGTGTGGATCACCTCGAAGAATTAAGTGATGAAGATGTTAATGCTCTAAAAAAAGGAAATTGCATCGCTACCTTTCTACCTGGCTGTTCCCATTTTTTAAGTATACCATTTGGAGATGCCAAAAGACTGATAAAAGAAAACGTTCCTTTTGCCTTGGCCAGCGATTATAATCCTGGGTCTACTCCTTGTTTTAATCTACTTCAAATTTGGTCGCTTGCTTGTATAAAAATGAAGTTAACTCCGCAAGAGGCATTCAATGCATTAACCATTAATGGTGCAGCAGCAATGGGCTTATCCGAAACTCATGGCAAAATTAAACTAGGCTCTATTGCACCTATTATTTTAACTCATGAAATCCCCTCTTTTGAATATATGCCATACTCTTTTGGGGAAAACATGATTCAGCGCGTATTTTTCAAAGCATAAGTAGGGTCGTATGGGATTTATTCAACAAATTACTCATTTTATCAAAGAGAAAGAACTTGATCTGGGTGCGTTAACGATTGTTGTGCCCTCTGATCGAACCATTAATAAAATAAAACAAGAGCTGGCAAAACTCTATGCTATTCCTATTCTCTCCCCTCAAATCATAACAATTGACAAATGGATGAGAGTTGAGGGGAAATCAAAAATTGACCCTACGAGGCAATTAATTACGCTTTACGAAATAAGCATAAAACTTGCACCTTTTAAGGACCAAAGTTTTGAGGATTTTTTAAGCTGGGGGAACACCCTCTTAAAGGATTTTGATGAAGTTGATCGATACCTTTTAGATGCAAAAGCAGTTTTTAAAAACTTAAAGTCAATAAAGGAACTAGAAACCTGGCAGATGGATGATGAGGAATTGTCCTCTTCGCAAAAGAAATTCAAAGAGTTTTGGCGGCATATTCCAGCTATTTATATGCGCTTTCATGAGCGACTTGAGCGAGAAAACAAAACAACTTCAGGGAGGTCATACAGGGATTTTAACGACGTCATTATTGACGAAGTTTCTAATCTCAAAGGACATCATAAATTTATATTTGCTGGATTCAATGCTCTATCACTTTCAGAGCTCTCTGTTATGAAAAAGCTCATTGACTTGAAATCGGCTTTTTTTATAAGCGATACAGACCGTTTTTACACCGGAGATTCCATCCATGAAGCGGGTAGCTTTATAAAAAAGAATCATGAGTTTTTAAACGTAGATCTCCCAATACCATTAGTCAAGTCGATAGGTACAAAATGTATGGACATTACCATCGTAGAATGCTCTCAACAAATTGGTCAAGTTAAAGTTGCTGCAAATGAATTGAATAAGCTCTCAATTGAGAAACAAAACGAAACATTGGTTCTTTTGTGCGATGAATCTCTAATCAGTTCGGTAACTAAAAACATTCCTTCAAATATTTATAAAACAAATGTTAGTCTTGGTCTTCCCATTACCCAAACGGCAATTAAATCTTGGGTTGATATTTTATTTCAAATTCAAGATAACAAAGTAAAATTTGGTACAGATTCTATTTACTTCTATGATTTTCAGCGTTTCATAAACCATTCGATAACCCTGAGTTTTTCTTCTATTAAGGAGATGTACCTTTTAGGTGATATTGAAAGAGATGCTATAAAAAAGAATAGAATTTTTCAATCTAAAGACTCGGTTAAAATATCTGATTTAATGACCACCGTGATGGATTTAGCTTTCGAAAACTGGAATAAAGACTGGAAAAAAGCACTGTCAAATATTAGAACATTAAACTCAGTAATTATCAAAAACATTTCAAGAGAAGTTTCTTTTGAAAAAACGATTATCCAAGTATTTGACGAGTCTTTAGTAGAGCTTCAAAATATTATTGAAGAGGGTGTTCCCGAGATGAGCCAAAAAAGCTTTAAGCTTTTCTTCGATCAACATTGGTCTCAAAAAAACATTGCCTTTAAAGGGGATCAAAAAGAGGGTGTTCAGGTAATGGGGTTGTTGGAAACACGGCTACTCGATTTTAAACATATTATCGCTTTAGGAATGAATGAAGGTAAACTACCTGCCACAAACCAAATCAATTCATTCATTCCGATGGATCTCCGTGCAGCACTTGGCCTACCTACCACGAGAGAGAAACAGGGCTTATTTGCCCATCATTTTTATCGACTTCTTCATCATTGCGATTCACTTACCGCTACATACTCTTCAAATAATGAACAGCTTGGGCCTCAAGAAAAAAGCAGATACCTTTTGCAGCTTGAATTGGAACTTCAGCGCATTAATAAAAACATACAAATCAAAAACAAATTTTATAACGTCCCTATAGAAAAAACCTCTTCAGAGAATGCTCAAATCATAGAGAAATCAGATCTCATTATGGGACGCATTGAAAAGCACTTTAATCGGGCCATATCAGCGTCATCGATAAACACCTATTTGCGTTGCCCATTGGATTTCTATTACCGATATATTGCTGAATTAGGTGAGGAAAAATCCATTGAAGAAGATATAGAAAGCCAACAATTTGGTTCACTCATTCACAACACGCTAGAAAAACTTTTTGATAAGCACGCGTTGCTTGATTCACATGGAAAAGAAAACATTCCCAAACCAAACGCTTTAGAAGAAAGCGATTTAAATCAAATGTTGGTGGATTATAAGGACCTCTTATATAATGAGTTCTTAAACTACTTCGATAATGAGTCACAACTGTTTCTGGAAGGAAAAAATCTTGTGAGCTATACCATTGCTCAAGACACCATCGTAAATACCATTAAAAAAGAGCTAGACTTTTTAAAGGAACAAACAGAACCATTTTATGTCGTTCAAGTGGAGGCAAAAAAAGAAATTAGTCTTGATGTTCTTGTTTCCGGACAGAAAAAGACCATTCATTTCAAAGGTTATATCGACCGTATAGATAAAATAGGCGATTCATACAGGGTGATCGACTATAAATCTGGAAAAGTGAAAGAGGAAGATGTTCGGTTTAAATTAAAAGATGACGACTTGATTCTTTCTTTTAAGAATTGCAAACATGCTGTTCAGCTTGCTCTTTACTCGTTGTTTTTCAAAAACAGCTTTGGCACATATCCAAGTGAGGCCATCATCTATTCCCTAACCGATGTCTCTAAAATTGATCATAAGCTTAATTACGCCAACCACACTCTCACTGACATTTGTCAACTCTTTGAAGATTTTGTACAAGAAGTGTTGAATGAGATTTTTGACGACTCCTCGTCTATAGAGCATAACGAAAAAGCCAAGTATTGCAATTATTGCCAATAAAAAAACCTGAAAAGAATTTAAAAGTTTAAGTTCAAGCTCTTTTCAGGTAATCTGCAAGTTAAATAAAACCAAATATGAACAATCGTATTGTCCGTATTACACTAAAGACGAACACTCATTCAAAATGGTTGCCTTTCATGTTTCAATTTAATATAGAACTTCCTTTATAACGGTCCTGTAATCTTTAATTTCTTCTCTGTTGATCTTATGTTCAGCATCTTTAAGAAGGGATAAGAGATACAATAAATTCTCTTTGTCCTCAATTTCCAAGGGATATTCATTTCCTTCTTCGTCCTCTTCATATTGCGCCTGAACATTAAAGCACTTCTTGTCTTCAAGAAACTCATAGGTTAATCGCAATATCTTCACAACCAATGGGTCTCCTTCCTCCAATGCGATTACACGAAGCTCTTTAAGATCTTCAATAAGTTTTGGCGCTTCAGCTCCCTTTTTCTCAACTTTTGCAAGAATACTGTCTAATTTTTCATTTGCAATTGCGGTCTTCATAAGCTTCGTTTAAATGTTGCACAAATTTAACGAGAATCCTCGGAATAAAAAGAGAAAAATTAAAAACATTGAATTCAGACTTACTCAAGTTGTAATCATACAATTTTCATAAAAAGAAATTCTAACTTTGTAGGGATGGATTTTTTTCTAAAAGCATGCAGTATCGGCTTCCTATTAAGTGTTATGATGGGACCTGTATTCTTTATACTTATTGAAACAAGTATTAAGAGGGGGTTCCGTGCTGCTATGGCATTTAATCTGGGCGTATTATTTAGTGATGCGATTTATATATTATTTGCAAAGATTTTTATCAATGAAGTGTCCCTCATCGATACCACAGAAAATAAAGCGCTTTTTGCGATTATCGGCGGGATTCTTTTTATCGTATACGGAATCTATAACTTCTTTAAGAAATACCAAATAACAAAAGAACAAAAAATAGAATCTGTTGATCCCGAAACAAAGGATTATTTAAAGCTCTTTCTCAAGGGATTTCTACTGAATTTCGCAAACCCTCTCGTCATCTTTTACTGGTTTAGTGTGATTACTTTGGCAAATCAAAGCGTTGGAACAGAGGAGGGCGAGTTAAAACAAATTGTTTTCCTTTCGGTAATCCTTGTAACTTTTTTCCTTTTTGACCTATTAAAAATACTAGGAGCGAAACAACTAAAACCCTTCATGACTCCTTTTTTGTTTAAACAAATGAATCGTTTAATAGGAATTGTTTTCTTTTTATTCGGTTTGTTTTTAATCCTTCAAAATATAGACCTGAGGGCCTTATTAAATCAAGTTAGAAT
>CALKHF010000029.1 GCA_938092255.1 uncultured Flavobacteriales bacterium
TTCAGTAACATCTCCATTCGACCATTCGAAACTATACGGAGAGGCACCTCCTGTTACTGTTAAATCAATTTCTCCTGTACTGTCTGAAAAACAGAGTACATCTGTTTCCGATACCGAAAGAACCATAGTATTTGATGGATCGAGTATTTCAACAGATAAACTATCCACGCATCCGTTGTCATCTGTAACCTGTGCCGTATAGGTTCCTGCTACCAAATCAATGATGTCTTCTGTAATTTCATTGTTGTTCCAAACAATAGAGTAACCTGGAGTTCCTCCTGAAACACTTAAATCAATGGTCCCCTGACTTCCTCCAATGCAAAGAGCATCCGTATGTGTTTCACTTGTAGCAATGGGTGCATCTGGCTCAATAAGCTCTATTTGTCTTTGGGCAAGACAATCGTTGTCGTCCAATACATCAATATCATATGTGCCTGCAGGTATTCCTGAAATGTCTTGTATGGTATCTCCAGTAGACCATAAATATGCGTATGGTGCGACGCCACCTTGTACGTTTAGGTCGATACTTCCGCTTGAGTCACCAAAACAGAGTATGTCTGTCTGTATATGAGATAGAATAACGCCGTTTGGTTGATTTACGGTATCAGAAAGCCATGCAACACAATCGTTGCCATCTGTAACAGTCAAGGTATAGATTCCTGCGGTGAGATTTGCCAGATCATCTGTTATTTCACCATTAGACCAAATATAATCGTAAGGAGTCGTTCCTCCACTTACTGAACCCAAAATACTTCCGGTAGGAGCGCCAAAGCAGTCCGCATCAAATGAAGTAAGTTCAATCAATAAAGAATCCGAAGGCTCCGTAATTGGAGTACTCACTGAAAAACTACAATTATGAAAATCTGTTACTTGAATCGAATAATTACCTGCCGGAATATTTGAAATGTCTTCAGTAATTTCTCCATTTGACCACAAGTAAGTATATGGAGCTGTTCCTCCACTCACCACCGCATCAATCGAACCCGTAAAATCTTCATTGCATAGAACATCTGTTGGGCTGAGAACAACAGAGAGTGGGGCAGAAGGCTGGACAAGCTCTATGGATAGGGTATCTGAACATCCTAAAGAATCAGTAACAGTAACACTGTATGTTCCGGCTATTAAATTAGTAAGGTCCTGCGTGAGGGTATCGTTTGACCATAAATACGAATAGGGTGGTGTTCCTCCTGATGTACTCAAATCGATGCTGCCTGTTGAATCTCCAAAGCACAATATGTCAATATGCACTTCACTTAAACCTAAAGGAGCAAGGGGTTGGTTTATTTGAATCGAGTCGATGAAAATACAGGCATTTGTATCGCTAATTTCTACGATATAAAGACCTGAAAATAAATTATCTAAATCTGGATCGACACCTGAAGTCCCCTCTATCCAATTATAAGTATAACCAGGTGTCCCTTCGCTAACTGAAATAAATAATTCTCCATCGTTCCCCCCAAAACAAGAGACGTTAACAACGGAATCCAAGGATTGGATGGACAATGGTTCAATCAGCTCGACTGTATCTGAAATTTCACAAGCATTTGAATCGGTTATTGTAGCAATGTATTCCCCAGCTGGCAAATCTATAATAGTATCTGTTGTTTGAAAACCGGGTGACCAACTTACGTTGTAAGGAGTTGTGGCTCCAGAGTAATTTACGTATACTGAACCATCACTCGCACCGAAACACGACACATCACTACCATTATAATCACTTAATATACCGGTACTTGAAGTTAAGGAGGTGGGTTCTGTAATTTCGAATTCGTAATAGCGATTACAACCATTTTGATCAGTGAGTTGTACAACAAAAGTATCTGGAGCCAATTGAGTCACCAAAGTATCCGTTGATAAATTTGACCACAATACATCAATCTGACCAAGGCCATCTGGAGTAATTGCGATTATTCCATCATCAAATCCATTACAAGTAACATTGACCAAGGAATCCAATATTAATGTTGGAGCAGGTTCAATCTCAACTGTATCGAGTAATAAATCGTATGCACATGTGCTATCACTAAGGGTAATTAATAGAGAATAAACCCCTGCATCATCGACGGTGATATCTGGAATTACAGGATTCGCCTCAGAAGAAGAAAAGCCATTCGGGCCTTGCCATTCGTATGTTACAAAATCAGAAACAGGGGCTACGAATGTTATGGTATCACCCTCGCAGAGTGGCTCGTTGTGTGAAATTTCGATTTCGTCACAATTGGGGGAAAAAACAGTTACCACATTTGTGGTGGCTGAAGGGCAACCATTGGCATCATATGAGGCAGAAACACCATTATTATCAAATAAATTTCCTGAGATTTGACCGTTCCCATAAATGTATGCCTCATTTTCAAGAGTTGAGTCACAATCTAAGATGATACAGTCATCAACCACTTGTACTCTAAATTTGACCGATGAACTGTCCGCACCTGTTGCTGAGTTAGTCATGGTTCCACCTGTGATAGCATCGGCACCTAGATTTATCCTTGTTCGAACAATTCTATTCGCAGCATCATATTCTGCTTGATCATCACCAGACGCATCTGTCTTGGCTCCAATAAAACCACCATTCAAATACTCAATACTGTTTGGAATGTATTCAGTACGTATATTCAACGTGGTTTCCATATACGTACCCAAAGATACATCCGAGCCTATGTTCTTTCCTGTGACTGTATATTCCAGTATGTCTCCTGGCTCCGCAGGTGCTCCATTTATATCATTAATAAATACTGTAGCTCTTAAGTCAGGTTCATAAATATCAATCGCCGAAGTAATGATTCTAGGAAGAATGGCGTCTTGTGATGTTGCTACCCTTATGGTTGCATTAGTTGCTGCATTCCCGATGTAGGTAAACGCAGAATTATCAGGTATAAAAATCCCATTATCAAAACCTAGCATATTGTTAAAGTTTGGATTTCTAAATGGGGTCAATGCTCCTCCACTAGTGATTGTACTATTGAAAAAATCTGATGGAGTCCTTAACGGGTCAGGTACATCTAGAAAGGCTCCACTTCCTTGAAATTGAAAACGATCTCCTTGGATACTTCTATCCCCTTCATAAGCGACAACTCCTAATTCAAAACTCACGGGTCCTACAGTTGGTGTTAAAAAACCGGATATGGGAATGTCTAGGTTATTTTGACCACTCACATAACCCATTCCGTCAAAAACCGTCAAGTTTCGCATTGATTCCAATTGATTACTGTAGACTACGACAATCGTCCAAGCACCAAATAAATTTTCATCACCCGTTTCAGAAGATATGTTGGCAATTGTAAATCGCGCGTTACCCCCAGAAGCCTGTACAAGAGGGGTTATGTTTTTATAGCAATAATATCCAGGCATTACAAAAAATGGATTAGTTGGAATGTCCAGCACATCTATTGTTTCATCAGCGGTGAAAGTTTGATAAAAGAAATTACCCAACTTTACTCGTACTTGATTTCGATTCACATATTCCGATGTATTCGGTTGAACACGTGCACTCCAATATAGACCTGCAAATGAAACTTCACTACACGAGGGTAATGCCAAACTATCACTAGAGGACATCCACGTTGATGGATCAGAGTCAATATCAACATATTCCATCACCACGCCCCCATCTTGATTGTGATTTCCGTTTGGTGGGAGTTGATTTTGAAAAGTGGCGCAATTTCCATTAGAAGCGTTGCAGGTTAAGGCAACATTTGATATCATCTGTATACCACCTTTTTGATTTGTTTGAAATCTAATGTCAAAAGGAGATACTACTTGAGATTGTATCGTTTGAAGGCATGAAAAAAATAAAAAAAACGAAAAAAAAACGCACCATGACACTGGCTGCTTCGCAGATGTTTTAGTTTTTGAGTAATTCACGATCCTTAAACGATTGAACAAGGCATTATGTTGCCTTTTTTTTTGAATAATTCAAAGGTTCGCTCAAGAATGAAATTATTTTAAAGTGTAAACGAGACAATTACTAAGTTATGTTGCTTAAAAACAGCACATTGATTAAATCTCACTTGATTTCTATAACATTAAATTTTCACCAGATTATCTCTACTTTTATGATGGTTAGAATTGATGTTAAGAAAATAGACATCACTTATTTTTTTATAATCAATTATCTTAGATAAATAGGTTTATTGAATTGGACTTTCGAAAACAAGGAATAATACCAATTCGATTTTAATAATAATGTTATTAATAAAAATATATGTGGAAAGTAGCTTTAATATTAATCTTCACGCTTATTACAGTACCAGTAGTTTGCTTTTACTATGATGACCCCCTTACAGTTCTGCAAGGAGAGGCACTTGTTACATTATTGTGGGTTTATGGAGTTGCCTCTTTTTGTTGTTTTTTAGTAAGTTCAATAACAAACAACTACAGTCAAGTAGATAAACTATGGAGCATTATGCCTATTCCGTATTTATGGGTAATAGTGCATTATTCCGACCATGATCCACGTTTAATTTTGATGGCGATCCTCGTAACCATATGGGGAATCAGATTGAGCTTTAACTTTGCGCGAAGAGGAGGGTATTCAATTAAGTTTTGGACTGGAGAAGAAGATTATCGTTGGTCTATTCTTCGAGAAAAGCCTGGATTTGAGCAAAAATGGAAATGGGTGTTATTTAATTTATTCTTTATTTCATTTTATCAAATGGGATTGGTCTTGTTGACAACTTTGCCTGCATTAAGAGTTTTGGGGAATCATTCCGACTTGGGTTTTTTTGATCTTTTTTTAGCGATTATTATTCTTGGGCTGATATTTATCGAATATTTGGCTGATCAGCAGCAATATGATTATCAGTCTTCAAAATATGCCCAGCTTGAAAAGGGGAAAGTGGAATCGTTCTACAAAATAGGTTTTGTCCACACAGGTTTATGGGCGTATATGCGTCATCCAAATTACATGGCAGAGCAAGGAATTTGGATTGTTTTTTATTTTTATTCTGTTTTGGCAACAGGTTATTGGATCAACTGGACCATTACAGGAGGTCTTTTATTGGTGCTTTTGTTTAAAGGGAGTTCTGATTTTTCGGAGTCTATTTCCTCAGAAAAGTATCCTGATTACAGGAGATATCAAAAATCAGTGGGTAGATTTTTGCCTACAAAAGGGAAATTTTCCGCTACTGATAAATGATCAACGTCTTTAAAAAAATAAAATAAATTATGATTGGGGCAGAATACCAGATTAAAGTTTATAATGACCTTTATTGTATAACTCATAGATAATAGCGGCCTCCATTTTTGAATCATCAAGCCCCCTGTGTTCCTCGACTTTTGGCGTATCTGGAAATAGAATATCCCAGGCCTCTTGAGCTTTTGGCCATTTGTAGCCATAATTGCCTTCAATTTTAAAGTAATCGACACTTTCTTTCATTGGACATTTGATTTGAGGACCTAAATCAAATCCATATTTTAAAAGAAATGCACTGTCAAAGTCTCTATTCCATGCTGTAATAAGACCTTTAAACGGATCAAGTAATGATTGGATTTCATCAAAGTACTCGGATATAGGTAAAGCGTTTCTAATTTCCTCAATCTGCATAAAACCATTCTCGAAGATCCAAGCGTTTCTGTGCTTTGCGGTTAGTTTTGGATCTTTAAATACTTGGTCGAATAGAACTGTGATTTCACCTGTTTCTAGACATAATTTGACCATACCTAATTCTAAAATCAGGTCTTCTTTAGGATTCAGTCCTGTGGTCTCTATATCGAGTACAATAATTTCTCTAGGCATCAACTAATTTTTGTGAATTGATTTTGAAAAGAATAAAAGTATTATTTTTTCTTCATAGGTTAAGGTATTAATCTGTAATTAAAGGATACGATTTAAATCAGGACATCCTATTGTTTTATACGTGTAAAAAAGACAATTTTGTATTTAATAAATGATTAGTTCAGAAACGATGACTATTAGAGAGAATAAAGCAAAATTATATGAATCTGTTTATGTTCAGATGGAGGCTCTTCTTTCAAGCAATGACAATAGAATTTCCAATATGGCCAATTTCGCCGCTCTCGTTAAATCAAATTTTGATTTCTTCTGGATTGGCTTTTACATCATCGAATCTAATGAATTGGTTTTAGGGCCTTTTCAAGGACCTGTTGCATGTACGAGGATATCCAAAGGGAAAGGGGTTTGTGGAACAGCTTGGTCAGATCAGCAGTCGATAGTTGTAGCTGATGTACATGAATACCCTGGTCATATTGCATGCAATCCCGCCTCAAAAAGTGAAATAGTAATTCCGCTTATATACGATGGGCAAGTTATTGGCGTTTTAGATATTGACAGTACTGAATTGGATTGTTTTGATGAAGTAGATAAAGAATGGCTTGAAAAATTATGCACATGCTTGCTTTCCGTTATTTAATAATTATTGTACTCCTCACATCCGCTTGTGCTCAAGTTGGAAGTATTTCAGGTGGTGTAAAGGATGTGATTGCTCCTCGAATCGAAGCTTGTAATCCTTGTGATGGTTATCTCAATGCTACAGTAGAGCAGATAACCATTGAATTTGATGAGTTTGTTAAGTTGCAAAACCCAACGGAAAATATCATTCTACTTCCTGCAAATGTTGAATATGAATATTCATTAAAAGGAAAAACACTGCAAATTGATTTTCAGGAAAAACTAAAAGAAAACACAACATATTCTTTATACCTCAATGGAGCAATCAAGGACATTACTGAGGGAAATGACTCATTAATTCAAATTGCTTTTTCTAGTGGGCCTGAAATTGATAAAAACAATGCTTATTTTATTGTTTCAGATGGATATACAGGAAAGTTAAATGAAAACGTTTTAATTGGTTTATATGATTCATTGACTCAGATTGAACCCACTTATTTTTCAAAATCTGATAAGCAAGGGTATTCAAGATTAAAGGCATTAAAAGAGGGTTCTTTTTTCTATGCTGCCTTTATTGATGAGAATAAAAATAGAATCAGGGAAAGAGATGAAATTCAATTTGCCAGTAAAACCCCGGTTTATTTAGACTCAACTTACTCCGATACACTAAATTTATCTATTACCACACCAGAAGTAGAATTGTTAAATATAGATTCGAAGTTTGTTACGCCATATATCTTGGAGCTCAGTTTGCCAAATTGGGTTTCTTTCGACTCTCTAAAATTTAAAGATCTTGATTTGGATGTATTGGATGGCGATAATTTCGGAGAAAACACCCGAAGATTTATCGTTTCTGAATATGTCGAATCTATTGAAATATATATTGACACGCTCAATAAAAAGGTTAGAAATGATGAGGATCTGAGTTTATTAGGCTTACTAAATCCAATTAAAAAGCTCGAACTGTTTCCAGATGATTGTTGCATTGAGCTTGATTTTGAAGCTCCAATTTATTCATTAAATGGGAAGTTTAGCATGGTAAATCTTAACGACAGCAGCGTGTTTGAATTTGATTCAAGTCAAATAAGCGTTGATGTTAATCGAGTAATCATCGACCTTAATAATCAGTCCTTCTCTCAGGCAATGTTCAGTATTGACTCCGCCGCGGTTTCTACAATAAATGGCATTGTGAATAACAAGGTGAATTTCGTAATTGATCGAAAAGTGGAGGAGGATTTAGGAATCATTAATGTAAGTGTTGATTCTGATTTGGAATCTTGGTTTATTGAATTATTTCAAAACAACACCTTGGTGTCGGCACAAACTGACTTTAATAAGTCAGAGATCGTCTCATTTGTTAATTTGAAGCCAGGTGATTATGATATTAATATAGTGGAAGACAACAACAAAAATAGTAAATGGGATTCTTTTAATCCGAAGGATTACACTGGGCCAGAAAAACGATATATCTATAATCGAACAATAAAAGTTAAGGCCAATTGGGAACACGAAGTTGATTTTATAATCACAGAATAAGCACGAAGTCTTCGATTGAATTTCCTGCTAAAAAGTCCTTATGGTTCATTCTTCGTTTTCCTTCCATTTGAAAATCGATAACCAACAAGTAGAATTCTGAGCATGGAAAGAGAATGCCATTTTCGGTTTCAATCAGCTGGTTTGATGATGAGTCCTTAGAAACAGGTAGATCAGTCTTTTTGGAGTGGTAAATTTTAAATGAAACATTCTTGTTCTTTACTAAATTCTTTAGAATACACCATGCTCCAGGATAAGGAGAAAGACCTCTAATTTTATTGTACACTATATCAATGGGCTCTGACCAATTGAGCTGACAATCGTTTTTAAATATTTTAGGTGCCGCATTTAATGTTGAGGGTTCATCCAAAATTTGATTTTCCCGATTTGTTTTACCGTCAACCAGTTCTTTAAGTGTTTCGGATATCAAATCGCCACCAATGAACATCAGGTGATCATGTAAATCACCAGCAGTCATCTCACTATGTATTTCAGTTGATTTTCTTTTTATAATGTCTCCGGTATCTATTACTTCATTAATGTAGAAAGTTGTCACACCTGTTGTTTTTTCTCCATTCATGATGGCCCAATTAATTGGAGCAGCACCTCTGTAATCTGGTAAAAGAGAAGCGTGCAGATTTATTGTACCCATAGGTGGGATTTTCCATACAACTGCAGGAAGCATTCGAAAAGCCACGACAATAAACACATCTGCATTTAAATCTTTCACTTTATTGATAAATAAATCATCTTTTAAATTCAGTGGCTGAAAAATGCTTAACTCTTTTTCTTCTGCGTATATTTTAACATCACTTTTCCGTATTTGCTGTCCACGACCAGAAGGACGGTCAGGAGCGGTGACAATTCCAACGACTTGATGTTCACTATTAAAAATGCGGTCTAAAACCGTGACAGCGAATGTTGGGGTTCCCATAAAAACAATACGGAGCTTCCTTGTCATAATTATACTTTTTTTGTTTTCCAGCTGGAATTTCTTAAATAGATAAAAGACATCATCCCAATGGTGCCGAAATATATATATTCAACCGTCCAAATCCAAAATATATCAAGATTTAGAACCTTAATAAAAAGAAAGCACGCGGATAAATAGAGTATTATGGTTGTGATTTCAATAATGAGGGAATAGATGGTATTTCCACTGCCAAGTATGGTTTGATAATAAACGGATATAATTCCATATAAAATGATTGATACTGAAATTAATCTTAAGATTTCAGCACTCATACGGACATAAATTTCTTCTGGATTAATGATGCCGATAAGAGTTTCTGGATACAATATGGCTCCATGAAAAAAGAAGATTAAGAATCCTGTTGTAAGCAATTGAATTCTTTTTTGAATAACAGGAATTTCATTTTCTTTTTTTTCACCCAGATATTGTGAGATATAAGTTTTCGTTGTACCGGCAAATCCCCAAACAGGAACAAAAGCAAGGAAATATATAGAACGGATGTTTTGAGAAACTGTAAGCTCAAAAACACCTCTTTGTTCGAGCATAATAAAGAAAATGGTCCAAGTTCCTAGAGCCAAGCAACCTTGAAGCATAATTGGACTTGATATTTTCAGCAAATTCAACAAGGATTTAGTTTTGAAAAACCTAAAGTGAGATAGGACATGTTCTTTATCAAAAGTGAAAAAACAAAGCATGGTTAGCATACCTAATAAATCGGCGCAGACACTGGCCAGAGCTGCCCCCTCGACCCCCATCTCTGGAAATCCAAAACGACCAAAAATTAAACTGTAATCCAAGATAATATTTAATGATGCTGTCAATATTGCAGAAATTAAGACGGGAAATGTCTTTCCTTTTGCAAGGAAATACGCTTGCATCATAAGAAATAATCCAGATGGAAATATTGCCATAGATCTAATTCCAATAAAATCTCCTTGAAGTGACGCGATTTCAGCGTTTACGGAATAGGACTTAATCCAATCAGGCATGAAAAAAAACATGAGAATAAATAAGAGGACAGAAAGGGTAAATTGAAAAACAAGTCCGGCACTAAATACCCGTCCCAATATATTTTGTTTATTTTCTCCAATCCTTCTGGCCATAATTATTTGAGAACCATCGCCAACGCCTACAAGAAGCATATAAAAAGTGATGTAAATCAGTCCCGCATTTCCTACAGCATCAAATGAGACAGTTGAATAACGGCTTATAAATGAGGCATCCGTAATTAATACTATTGATTGAATAAAACCAGAAAACATCATTGGTAATGCAATCTTAAGAATAGTAGAATATTTATAATCTAAGCTCATAAAACAGATGGCAAAATTAAGAGAATTCTTTTCTTTATAGTTGGTGAGTTTTGCCTTTTGTGTGTGGACAATAAAATCGAAAAAGTCGTTACACTTACCATTTCTTAATTATTTTTGCTGAAAACATTTTAATTATGGCGAGCAAAAGAACTTTTAAAAGACACCTAAATGAGATGGTCTATGATATTGTAGAAGAATGCTTCTACTTACAGTTAACAGATGAGTCAAAAATGAAAGATACAGACAAATTGATTGACGAGGCAGCAACATTTCAAGATGATATTTTAAGTAGAATATATAGAAGTAATTCAAAAAAAGATTTTTCTGAAATATCAGTTCAGGTTAATGAAAAGGCTCAGTACTTTGTTGAAAAGTTAAATAAACTAAATAAATAGTATGACTCATTTGTTTCAGCATAAAAAAACAATTGCTGGAATGATTGGGTTCTTTTTTTTTATTTCTATCGCTTTTTGGAAAGAATCCACTTTGGAGAATAGGGCCATCGGCATGTCTGTTTTGATGCTCTTTTTTTGGGTATTTGAGGTGGTGCCAATATACGTGACAGCCCTTATTCCTTTGGTATTATGCACGCCATTGGGACTATTGGACCCTGGGGAATTGGCCTTGTCTTATGGAAACAATAATGTTTACCTATTTCTAGGAGGTTTTATTTTAGCCCTTGCTTTAGAAAAATGGGGAGTGCATCATCAGATTGCATCCCGTATTTTATCCGTTATGGGTTCTTCAAAGTCTAAAATTCTCATAGGTTTTGGATTAAGCTCTTATCTATTGAGTATGTGGATCTCAAATACTGCAACTACCCTTATGATGCTCCCAATGGCACTGTCCATTATTCAAACTCAAAAAGATTCTGATTCGTCTAACAGGTTTTCATTATTATTAATGCTTACTGTGGCCTATGCCGCAAGTGTAGGAGGGATGGCGACGCTTGTGGGCTCTCCTCCAAACACCCAAATGGCAGGAACCTTGTCAGCTTCTTTTGATATTCAAATCAGTTTTTGGCAATGGATGAAAATTGGTTTACCTGTGAGCCTCATTATTTTTACGGTTTTAAACATATTTTTTCAAGTTATACTTGGTTCACAAAGAAATGATGAAGTAGTCATCAACTTAAATCAGAGCAATTGGACCATTCCGCAGCAAAGGGTTTTAATCATATTTGCTTTAGTCATTATCACTTGGGTTTCTAGGGATGTAATAGTTGACTATTCAGGCATTTCATTTAAGGATTCAAGTGTCGCTATATTGGGTGCAATTATGTTGTTTGTTATTCCATCTAAAGGATCGGATGAAAAACTCCTTAAATGGAGTGATACTATTAAAATTCCATGGGGTATTTTGGTTTTATTTGGAGGAGGGATTGCACTTGCATCTTCTTTAGAAAAAAGTCATGTTTTGGAGCTGATTTTTCAAAGCGCGAACAGCATTTCGACTTGGGATTATTTTTATTTATTACTTATGGTGATATTTATTTCTATTTTTGCGACTGAACTAATGTCGAATTTGGCATTGGTTTCCGTTTTGGTTCCCATTATAGCAATGTTGGGATTAGGCATGGGGCTATCAGTACTGACTCTTTGTATTCCTCTTACTCTTGCCGCAAGCTGTGCTTTCATGATGCCGATTAGTACTCCGCCAAATGCCATCGTTTTTTCTTCAGGAAAAATAAGCATTAAGCAAATGGCTGCTTATGGGTTTTTCATGAATATCTTCTCTGTTTTAGTTATTGTAATCTATAGCTACTTTTTTCTTTGAAGCAAAAAAAAAGCGCCAAAAGGCGCTTTGTAAATGAAACAGTATAAGACCTAGTTATTGTCTTTTTTAGAACAACAAGATTTGTTCGCCGTACTTGAAGCACAAGATTTTGATTTTGCTTCGCAACAACCTTTCTTTTTCTTATTCTTCTTTCGTTTTTTCTTTTTCTTTTTATCGTCGTCTTTCAGTTCGATATTAGAATTGTTCACGGCAGCATATGTATTTACTGCATATGAACCACTGAATACGATAAGAGCAAGTATTAAATATAGTTTTTTCATGATTAAATAATTTTAGTAAATATAATGAAATCAATTTAGGAAGCCAATATTAGATAGTCTAGATTGAACTTTATCTCCAATTTTAACATCGATTTTAGTACCAAGCGGAAGGAATATGTCTACTCGAGAGCCAAACTTTATAAAACCCAATTCCTCTCCTTTTAAAACAGAAGCGTCAAGTTCTCCGTAGTAACATATTCTTCGAGCAACAGCTCCTGCGATTTGTCTGATTAAAATTTCACGACCAGATTCGTCTTTCACAACCATGGTTGTTCGTTCATTTTCAGTACTGCTTTTTGGATGCCATGCGACTAAGAATTTTCCAGGATGGTATTTCTGATAAACCAGACTTCCTCCTATTGGGTAATAGTTTGCATGAACATTCAGCGGAGACATGAAAATGGATACTTGAATTCTTCGATCATTAAAATATTCTGTTTCCTCTGTCTCTTCTATAACTACGACCTTTCCATCTGCAGGACAAATGATTTCGTTTTCTGTGTAGGTTTTATTTCTTTTTGGAATTCTAAAGAATTGGGTAATCAGAATTAGAATGAAGAGGGTTAATCCAATAAGAATAGAAGCAATCACAGGAAAGTCATCGAAAAGAAAAACCATATTTAGTATTATACTTAATACCGTGAAAATAAGTCCACCTAAAATAATTTTAATTCCTTCTTTATGTAATGTCATTTTAAAAAACTTAATTCATATCTAAGTAAATAAGATATACCAAATATAGAAAAATGGAATGGCAAAAAACATTGCGTCGAAGCGATCAAGAATTCCTCCGTGCCCTGGAAGAATGTTTCCTGTATCTTTAACGTTGTTTTTTCTTTTTAATGAGGACTCAAATAAATCCCCAATTACCGCGGCTGGTGAAACTATTATAGCTGCCATCATCCAAAATGAATTCTCTTTAAAAAGATACAAATCGACTATATATCCTACTAAAATTGTAATAAAAAAACCACCGAAAAAACCTTCCCATGTTTTATTGGGAGATATTCTTTCAATAAGCTTATGTTTGCCAAAAAGGTTGCCACTTATGTAAGCGAATGTGTCATTGGTCCAAACCAATAGGAAAACGCCTAAAATAATTGGAAAGGTCCCGTCATCATTTAAGTGAATAGCCAAACCCAAAAATAGTGGAACAACAATATAACCAAGCCCCATCCCAATGAAGGTGGTGTTTGATATAAATTCCTTTGGTCTGTAGAAGCGTTGAGTAAGTCCAATTAAACCGATTAAAATCAGAAGATGAATCCCAGAATGTATAAACTGATTAATTCCTAATTCTTTTTCAATAAACCAAGGAAAAATCAGTACAATAAACCCAAATACACCTAGAAACGCAGAGACAATTGCTGGATAATTAAATTTTTCTTTTGATGAAAATAAAAGATGAAATTCATAAAGGCCAATACCTGAAATTAAGCCAAACAGCGCTATTGAAAATCCTTTGTTTCCAAGAAGGCAAAATACAACAAGTGAAACAAAAAGAATTCCACTTATACTACGCGTCAGAAGTGTCTTCATTATTCTCTATAAGGTCAATAGCCTTTTGTTTGTCTTCTTCCAATACGTATATTTCAAATTTCCCAAAGGCGTTGTACATGGAGTCCATAGTGCTATTTATTTGAAACGGAATTTCGTTCATAGATAATATGGATTGACAAAGCTGAAAATACATACGATCAGTAGTATTGAGGACAAGCACTTTATTCATCTGTACCTTCTTTTTTTTCTTCGGTATTGTCGGGTTTGAATTCTGGCGGACTTTTCAAATCTTCCTTTTTCGAAATTACTAATTTCGCATCATCTTCCGATTCCAAATTCTCTTTTTTTGTTTCTGATTCTTCCTCAACATCAGCAACTTCTGAGTCTACTTCTTCTGTTTTGTCCCAAATTCTTTTTCCGAAAATGGCAACCAAATCTTCTTTGAATATTACTTCAGAGGTCAGAAGCTTTTCTGCAAGTTCGGTTAACTTGTCTTTGTTTTCTGAAAGTAGATGAAGTGCTCTCTGGTATTGAGCCTCTATCATTTTACTCACCTCTTCATCAATAATTCGAGCCCGATCATCAGAATATGGTTTGGTAAACATGTCCTGACCTCTGGAGTCGAAATAAGAAATGTTTCCTATCTTTTCATTCAGACCATATATGGAAACCATTGCATAAGCTTGCTTTGTTACTTTTTCCAAATCACTGAGAGCCCCCGTACTTATCTTATTGAAGATAAGTTGTTCTGCAGCTCGTCCTCCTAGTGCGGAACACATTTCATCTAAAATTTGCTCTGTTGTTGTAATACTGCGTTCATCGGGTAAATACCATGCTGCTCCCAATGATTGTCCTCTAGGAACGATGGTGACCTTAACCAAAGGATGGGCGTGTTCCAAAAGCCATGATATTGTTGCGTGTCCTGCTTCGTGAAAAGCAATGGCTTTTTTCTCATTAGGAGTAATGATTTTATTCTTCTTTTCTAGACCACCGATAATTCGATCTACGGCATCTAAGAAATCTTGCTTTTCGACTTTCTTTTTGTCCTTTCTTGCCGCTATTAAAGCTGCTTCATTACAAAGATTCGCAATATCTGCGCCAGAAAATCCAGGCGTCTGTTTGGCCAAAAAACTTACGTCTAAATTTTTCTCAAGTTTTAGAGGTTTTAAGTGAACCTCAAAGATCTCCTTTCTTTCATTTAAATCAGGCATGTCAACATAAATTTGGCGGTCAAATCTACCTGCTCTCATTAAAGCACCATCTAAAACATCTGCTCTATTTGTAGCTGCTAAAATAATTACTCCGGAGTTTGTGCCAAAACCATCCATTTCCGTAAGCAATTGGTTCAATGTGTTCTCTCTTTCATCATTGGAGTTGAATCCGTTATTCTTTCCACGAGCTCTTCCAATCGCATCTATTTCATCAATAAAAATTATTGCAGGGGCTTTTTCTTTTGCTTGTTTGAATAAGTCTCTTACTCGAGAAGCCCCAACACCTACAAACATTTCAACAAAATCAGATCCTGACAATGAAAAGAAAGGCACTTTCGCTTCACCAGCAACTGCTTTAGCCAAAAGTGTTTTCCCTGTCCCAGGAGGTCCTACCAATAAGGCCCCTTTCGGTATTTTAGCTCCCAATTCCGTGTATTTGGTTGGGTTTTTCAAGAATTCAACAATTTCCACAATTTCTTCTTTGGCCCCTTCTAAACCTGCAACGTCAGAAAAAGTAACATTGGTCGTTTTCCCGTTCTCATATACTTTGGCTTTTGATTTTCCGATATTGAAAATTTGTCCACTACCTCCGCCAGCTCCTCCGGACATTCTTCGCATTACAAAGATCCAAATTGCTATAATAATTACAAAAGGAAGTAAATAACTCAGAATCGTACCGAGATAGTCTGTTCGCTTATCGTATTTTACTTTTATATTTTTTTTATCTAGATTTTCAGCAAGTAATTGCGGGTCTAAATCTTCAATAACGAATAGAATTTTGGTTTTGTCTTTTTCTTCTGACTCATTAATTGCCTTTTTCATATCCACAAGCTCTGAATTTTTTGAATTCAAAACTGAATCAATACCCGTTTTATTCAAAGAAAATTCTGCAAATGGAGAATTTTGTCTATTGTATATGGTGACTAGTCCAACACCACTGGATGTAGAGTCTTTTTTGGTCATTTCAGCGACAATCTCCAATTGAGTTGTTTCGACATTCGTTTGTTCGGTCTGCCCCATGTACAGTTGAAAAGCGATGAGACCAACCCCAAGAAGAGCGTATACCCAGTATATTGAGAAATTATTTTTTTTCTTTGCCATTGTCTATTTTTTTAAGAAGGGATATTTGTTCTGTCTGCATCTGACCAAAGTTCTTCAATATCGTAAAACCCTCTAGAATCCTTGTAAAAGACGTGCCCTACAACATTGATATAATCTAACAAAATCCAATCGCTATTTGTTTTACCTTCAACATGCCATGGTTTTTCTTGAATAGATTTTCGTACAAACCTCGTAACCGCATTAGAAATACCGTCAACGTGAGTAGTAGAATCACCTGAGCATAACACAAAATAATCACAAACCGCACTTTCAAGGTGTCTGAGATCTAAAACTACGATATCATTCGCCTTATTTTCTTTCATTCCTTCTACTATGGCTTCACAAAGCTGTGTAGATTCAGAATTTGTTTTTTTTTCAATCATAAATTACGATAATACAAAGCTAACTGATTAATTTTAATTTTGAAACGAAAATAAATGAAGTATTACAACTCAAAAATCGGTAATCAAAAGTTCATCTTGTCAGATGTCGATTCAACCAACAATTTTGCTGCCAAACTGATTAATGATGGTTTGGGAGGACATGGGTCGGTAATTATGGCAGAAAACCAGACGAATGGCAGAGGCCAACAAGGTTCATTATGGCAGTCCAATTCTAAACTGAACTTACTTTTTTCGTTGATATTATCCTCTACTGAAATGTCAAAAGTGAATCCTATAGGCATCAATTGGTATATTTCAATTTGTATTATTGAATTTTTAAAAAGTCAGAAAATCAGCGCAAAAATCAAATGGCCGAATGATATTTTAGTTGATTCATTAAAAATTTCAGGAATTTTGATTGAGAATAAATTTATGGGCTCTCATTTAAAATCTTCTGTTGCGGGAGTTGGGATAAATGTCAATCAATTGGAATTTAACAGAATGTCTGTCACGAGTATGAAAATGCGGACAAGAAAAGATTATTTAATAGATGAATTAATGGATGATTTAATTTTTTATTTAAAGAAAAACGAACACCTTATTTATTTAGAAACAAACAAGGAATTAAAAGACAAATACCTCAATGAGCTTTTTGGATTGAACGAGGATCGCTTTTTTTCAGATCATTCCACATCTTTTAGCGGAAAAATTATTGGAGTGGATGATGCAGGGCGTTTACAAGTTAAGTCGAATGGGGACGTCCTGTCCTTTCAAAATAAAGAAATTCAGTATTTATAAAAACTGCTTGCTCAGTTTATGAGACATATAATTGAAAAGATTCATTAAGGGTTTTTCAACCATCATTTTTAGAAAAGCATTCACTTCACCATCAAATTCAATATATCCCTCTGTTACTTCTGCCTCAAGTTGATTTAAATGTATGGTAAGTGTGAATGGGAATGGAGATTTTTCACCAGATTTCAGAAATATTTTGCCGTCTTCTCTGCCATCTTGAATTAATGAAATGGTAATTCCTCCTTGAACTTTGAAAGAGCATGAATCTTTGTCAGCATTGAAATTAGAAACTTTGTCCATTGGTAATAGGAACTCATAATTATTTGAATCCAAAAGAAATGATTCAATTTCTTTTACGTTTGAATTAACGTTTATTTTTTCTCCTGTTAAAATCATAGTTATTTAAGCCAGTTTTCGGGGTTCATTCTCCATTCTCTAAGTAAAGTAAGTTGTTTTTTCTCAATATATTTTGATGAAAGGGCTTCTTCAAGTAATGTTGTGTAGTCAGTCAGAGTAGTATATGGACATTCAGATTTATTAAAATTAGCATCTGAAGTTTCAAATCCATATGTAAAAATCGCTGTTAAGCCTTTAACATTAATTCCGGCTTCTCTTAAAGACTCTACAGCTTTTAAACTGCTACCACCTGTAGAAATTAAATCTTCAATGACTACAGCTTTCTGCCCTGTTTCATAAGCACCTTCAATTAAGTTTTGACGTCCATGGCCTTTTGCAGCGCTTCTGACGTAGATAAAAGGCAGGCCTAATTCTTGAGCGACAAGAACTCCAAGGGCAATTGCTCCTGTTGCAACTCCCACAATCACATCAGGTTTGCCAAAGTTTTCGAGGACAGCTTCAGACATCATTTGTCGAATGTGAGTTCGGACTGCGGGATGCGATAGGGTAATTCGATTGTCACAGTATATCGGTGACTTGATTCCAGAAGCCCACGTAAATGGATTATCTGGCTGTAATTTAACGGCTTTAACCTGTAAGAGTAGTTCAGCAATCTTTAAGGCCCTATCTTTGTCATTAATCATGGGGCAAAAGTATAAAGTTTTTACTGATAAAGGTCTGATTCACATCAACGAATCTCCAAAAAAAAACATTCCCATTAGAGATATTGAATTTATCAAAAACTACGAATCCTTTTGCAAGCTTATTGAAAGCAACGAAATTCAAATTGTTTGCGATGAAATTGAAGAAAGCTTCAATTGTTTGTTTAGAAATTTTCAGCGAATTGAAGCCGCAGGAGGATTGGTAATAAACGACGGTAGGATATTATTGATTAAGCGATTTGGTTTTTGGGATTTGCCAAAAGGTAAGCGAGAAGATGGTGAGGATGCTGCTATGTGCGCTGTTCGTGAGGTTCAAGAAGAGTGCGGTTTAACAGATGATTTAACAATTCTTAAATCGCTTGAACCGACTTTTCATGTTTATGAATTCAATGGAGTGAGTATTTTAAAAAAAACGCATTGGTTTCACATGGATACCTTGTTTTCAAAGGAACTAATACCACAGGTTGAAGAAGATATTACAGAATGTTCATGGATTCATCTTAAGGATGCTGAAACTTATCTTCTTTCAGCCTTTCCATTAATTCGTTCCTTAATAACCGATTTTATTAATGATAATTAATGTTTAATATCCTTTGTTATACAAGGATTTTATACCTTTGTCGCTAAAAATATTTAATGAGTATTGCAAAAACATACGACCCTAAAATTGCGGAAGATAAATGGTATAAGCATTGGCAGGAAAAAGGTTATTTTAGTTCATCTCCAGATGAAAGAGAGCCTTTTACGATAGTAATTCCTCCTCCCAATGTAACAGGAGTTTTGCATATGGGACACATGTTAAACAATACGATACAAGATGTTCTTGTAAGACGAGCAAGGATGCAAGGAAAGAATGCATGTTGGGTTCCTGGAACCGACCATGCATCAATTGCCACTGAAGCCAAGGTTGTACAAAAATTAAGAAGTGAAGGTTTAAAAAAATCTGATCTTTCGAGAAATGAATTTTTAGAACATGCTTTTGAATGGAAAGAAAAACATGGAGGAATTATTCTTGATCAATTAAAGAAACTTGGCGCGTCGTGTGACTGGGACAGAACTCATTTTACTATGGATGACGAATACTCGAAGTCTGTAAAATCCGTTTTTATCGATCTGTTTAATAAAGGAAAGATATATAGAGGGGTCAGAATGGTGAATTGGGATCCTGAGGCCTTAACTGCAGTTTCTGACGAAGAAGTATTGCATAAGGAAGTTAATTCGAAACTATTTTATATTAGATATAAGGTTGTGGATTCAGATGATGAATGGCTGACAATAGCGACAACGAGACCTGAGACTATTTTTGGTGACACAGCAATATGCGTTAATCCCATAGACGAGCGGTATAAACAGTTTCATGGTAAGGAGATTTTAGTGCCAATAAGTAACCGAAAGGTTCCGGTGGTTTGCGATGAATATGTTGATTTGGAATTTGGAACGGGTTGTTTAAAAGTTACACCTGCTCATGATATTAATGATTACGACATAGGTGTAAAACATAATCTTGAGGCTTTAAATGTTTTTAATGACAATGGAACATTAAACTCACATGGACTTCACTATGAGGGCCAAGATCGTTTTGAAGTCAGAATAAATATCGAAAAAGAGTTAAATGAGAAGGGGTATTTGGTAAAAGTAGAAGATCATCAAAATAAAGTGGGATTTTCTGAAAGAACAAATGCCATTATTGAACCAAAACTGTCGTTACAGTGGTTTGTGAATATGCAAGATTTATCCAAACCGGCATTGGAAAATGTACTTAACGGAAATATAAAGTTTCACCCAGATAAGTTTAAAAATACGTATCGACATTGGATGGAGAACATTAAAGATTGGTGTATTTCACGTCAATTATGGTGGGGGCATCGCATTCCAGCCTATTACTTTGGTAAAGGAGCTGATGATTTTGTGGTTGCCGATGATATTCAAAATGCTTTGGAGCTTGCAAGGATAAAATCTAAAAAAGACTTGAAAGAAACTGATTTGTGGCAAGATGAAGATGTTTTAGACACTTGGTTTTCTAGTTGGTTATGGCCAATATCCGTTTTTAATGGTTTAACTGATCCTGAAAATGAAGAAATTAAATATTATTTCCCCACTAATGATTTGGTCACTGCTCCGGAAATCATGTTTTTTTGGGTAGCAAGAATGATCATTGCAGGTTATGAATATTTGGATGAATTGCCATTCAAAAATGTATATTTCACTGGAATTGTTAGGGATAAGTTAGGTCGAAAAATGTCAAAGTCTTTGGGTAACTCCCCAGACCCTATTGAGCTCATTCATAAGTTTGGCGCAGATGGTGTCAGGGTAGGTGTTTTAATAAGCTCTCCCGCAGGAAATGATTTGCCTTTTGATACTTCTCAATGCGAACAAGGAAGGAATTTTGCAAATAAAGTATGGAATGCTTTCAGACTTGTTTCAAATTGGGACGTGAAGGATATGGAGCAGCCTCAGTCTTCAGCCGTTGCTGTCTCTTGGTTCGAAAATAAATTGCAGAAAACCCTGGAAGAAATCAACCTAATGTATGATCAATATAGGATTTCTGAAGCATTAATGGCTACTTATAAGTTGGTTTGGGATGATTTCTGTTCTTGGTATTTGGAGATAGTAAAGCCAGGATATATGCAGCCAATTGATCAAAAAACAATTCGGCAGACAGAGGCTTTTTTCGATATAATTTTGAAATTATTACACCCTTTTATGCCATTTGTAAGTGAGGAATTGTGGCATTTAATATCCAAAAAAGAGTCCGATCTTATGATTTCATCTTGGCCAGAGTTTATTGGTTATAAACAAAGTCATTTAAAGGATTTTGAATTATCAAGTGAGATTATTTCCAATGTTAGAAACATAAGAAAAGAGCAAAATATTGCATCAAAAGTCAAGTTGGAACTTTTTTATGCAGGTGAATTTAAGCGAAATGAGAATCATGATGCCATGATTCAAAAGATGGCTAACCTTTCATTATTTGAATATACTGAGGAGAAAATAAATAACTCAAATGGATTTATAGTTTCAGGCGTTGAGTTTTTTATACCATTTGGAGACACCATCGATGTTGAGGCGGAAAGACTGAAAATAGAGCAAGAGCTCGACTATTCCCGAGGTTTTTTGGGAAGTGTTCAAAAGAAACTTTCCAATGAGAGATTTGTTAATTCGGCACCTAAAAATGTCGTTGACATGGAACGGAAAAAAGAATCTGATGCGCTTACCAAAATAGCCTTATTGGAGGAAAAACTAAATACACTGGTTTAAATAAATTTAAAATCAACTCTTCTATTCATTCTTTTCCCATTTGAAGTTTCATTGGATTGAACTGGTGCGGTTTCACCTTTAAAGTCGATAACGATTCTATCTCTTCGTAGTCCTCGAGTTGTAAAAAACCTTATTATCGATTCAGCCCTTCTTCTTGATAATGATTCGTTGTATTTGTTTGAACCATCAGAATCTGTGTGTCCGATTACCAAAATCCTTAGATCCGAATGGCTTAAAATGATTTTTTTTATTTCTTTTAATTGTTCGTGATATTCTTCTTTGACATTGGCTTTGTCGTATTCAAAATAAATTGGTTCAAAATTGAAATTTTTTAGTTCTTCCAATCTTTTTTCAGGGGATGATAATCCATTTCTATATTCACTTAAAATGGTTTTGACCCAATTTCTATTTTTGGAAGGCTTAAGTTTTGAATTAAAGTCGAATTTTGATTTAAAAAGAATTATTTTTTTGTTTGAGGAGTCATTCTTATAACCTTCCAAATATCCTCTTTTTAGATTGTACCTCAAATAATATTGATTCAAGGTTGAATTTTTTTGTTTAGATGTTGCTGTCAAAATTCGTTTCTCGTTAATTTGAAAGTTTACATATTGCTTTGTTCCCTTCACTTGAATAATATCAATTTCTTTATGCTTCTTTTCAACCCTCATTTCCCCCTCAAGAAGACCGTTAATTATTATGAAGTCAAGAAAGTATATCTCGTTAGATTCTGTGGTTGCTGAGTCCGAAATCTCAAAACCTTTCCAAGTTCCTGAAAATTTTAATTGCGCATTTATTTTTTGTAAGCAAAAAGCAAATAGACACAATTGGATGAATATAATTTGTATTTTTTCTTGCATTACCATTTGATTATTCGTTTAATTGCAAAAAATGTTCCATAGAATAAAACAAATGTTGAATATTAATGTTACAATTTTATGAAAAATTACATATCTATATTCCCTATTGTTTTTGGTGCAATTGCACTTTTAGTCAATATGGGTTTCTCTCACGAGAATCAAATCAAAAACAAAAAAATGTCTATACACGAATTTAAAACCGAAAGTATATCAGGAGAAACATTCGATTTTTCTTCTTTAAAAGGAAAAAAAATAATGATTGTTAATACGGCGTCAAAGTGTGGCTTAACTCCGCAATATGAGCAACTAGAAGCCTTGTATCAGAAATACAAAAACAAAAACTTCATGATCGTGGGCTTCCCATCTAATGATTTCATGGGGCAAGAACCTGGATCAAATGAGGAAATTGTTGCTTTTTGCAAGAAGAATTACGGTGTCTCTTTCCCACTAATGTCAAAAGTCAAAGTGAAAGGCAAGGACATGTGTGATATTTACTCGTTTTTAACCAGTGAAGCAAAAAATGGGTTGGAGGACAATAAAGTGCAGTGGAATTTTCAGAAATATCTTTTGGATGAAAATGGTTTTTTGGTTAAGGTTCTTTCTCCCAGAATAACCCCGGATGATTCTCAGATTTCTTCATGGATCGAGGGCTCCTAATAACGTTGAAACTTTGTTAATAAGTCTATGTTTTTTGTAGTTAAAAAACATGGAATACCCTTGATATTTCGTTATTTTTGTGTATGCCCTGAAATGTTGGGCTTTATAAAGATATTAAGGAAATGGAAGAAGATAAGAAAGACAATTATTCAGCAGATAATATTCAGGTCCTAGAAGGACTCGAGGCTGTACGAAAGAGGCCTGCAATGTATATTGGGGATGTAGGTGTAAAGGGCCTTCATCATTTGGTTTACGAAGTTGTAGACAACTCGATTGACGAAGCATTGGCAGGCTATTGTTCTGAAATTTCAGTTTTCATAAATGAAAACAATTCAATAACCGTTTTCGATAATGGTAGAGGAATTCCTACGGCGATGCATACCAAAGAAAATAGATCGGCTTTAGAAGTAGTGATGACCGTATTGCATGCTGGAGGTAAATTCGACAAAGATACGTACAAAGTTTCCGGTGGATTACATGGAGTTGGAGTTTCATGTGTCAACGCATTGTCAGAACATTTGTCGGTTAAAGTTAAAAGAGAGGGTAAGCTTTTTCAGCAAGAATATGAAATTGGAAAGCCTTTATATGATGTGAAAACAATAGGGGATTCGACAGAAACAGGCACTGAAGTCACTTTTAAGCCTGATTTGAGCATTTTTGAGGTGAGTGAGTACAATTATGATACTTTAGCAGCAAGAATGCGTGAACTGGCCTTCTTGAACAAAGGAATTCGAATCAACTTAACAGATAAAAGGCATAAAGATGATGAAGGAAAAGAGAAAAGCAATACGTATTACTCGGAAGGCGGGCTAAGAGAGTTTGCAGAGTACTTGGATCGCAATCGTGAATCACTAATACCGGATGTGATTTATTTTGAAGGAGAGAGAGATGGAATTCCTGTAGAAGTATCAATGACTTACAATACATCTTACACAGAAAATATTCAAGCGTATGTGAATAATATCAACACATATGAGGGAGGAACTCACCTTTCAGGTTTCAGAAGAGGATTAACAAATACCCTGAAAAAATACGCGAATGAATCTGGGATGTTGACCAAAGAAAAGGTTGAGATTGACGGCGATGATTTTCGTGAGGGACTTACAGCGGTATTATCAGTTAAGGTTGCGGAACCTCAATTCGAAGGTCAAACTAAAACAAAATTAGGTAATAGAGAAGTTACAGCACCAGTAAGTCAATCTGTATCAGAAATGCTTTCTTCCTATTTAGAGGAACATCCTAATGCTGCAAAAATAATTGTTCAAAAGGTCATTTTAGCGGCAAAAGCGAGACATGCAGCCAGAAAAGCTAGGGAGATGGTCCAACGAAAAAGCGTGCTTACAGGAAGTGGTTTACCCGGTAAATTGGCGGATTGTTCAGAAAAGGATCCGGCAGCATGTGAAATTTATTTTGTTGAGGGAGATTCTGCAGGAGGTACAGCAAAGCAGGGGAGAGATAGACATTTTCAGGCCATTATGCCTTTAAGAGGGAAAATACTTAATGTTGAAAAAGCCATGCAACATAAGATTTTTGAAAACGAAGAAATTAAAAATATTTATACTGCTTTGGGGGTTCGAATTGGTACAGAAGAAGATTCAAAAGCCTTAAATCTTGAGAAGTTACGTTATCATAAAATCATTATCATGTGTGATGCTGATGTTGATGGTTCGCATATTGAAACACTGATTCTTACTTTCCTTTTTAGGTACATGAAAGAACTGATTGAGAATGGTTATGTGTATATAGCTACGCCTCCGTTATATCAGGTCAAGAAAAGCTCAAAATCAGCTTATGCTTGGAATGATGACCAAAGAGATCGCTTGATTCAAGAATTGAAAGGGGGCGGCACGGAATCTTCAGTAAACGTTCAGCGATACAAAGGTTTAGGTGAAATGAATGCAAATCAATTGTGGGAAACGACAATGAACCCAGAAAGTAGAACTTTGCGTCAAGTGACTATCGAAAATGCGGCAGAGTGTGATCAAATATTTTCAATGTTAATGGGAGATGATGTTCCACCAAGAAGAGATTTTATAGAACGAAATGCCAAATACGCTAAAATAGACGTTTAATTTTGTCTAAACTATTCTATTTTTTAGGGCTGTTTATATGCTCCTCATGTTTTATTTCAAGTAATCTATCAGGTATACCCGATAGAATTTCAGTTAGTAAAAGTACTTCTTTCGATACTCTGTATCTACCAAAAATTGATTCTACAGAGACCTTGGTTAAACATTATGCTTATTGCCTGTTATATGATGAATATTATGAGCAGGCCAAATGGGTTTTTTATTCATTAAATAAAAATAAGATTAATGGTCCTTTTTCAAGATCTGACAAGTTTAAAAAAGACACTTTAATAAATACCGGTTCATCCAGTCATAGTGATTACAAGGGTTCTGGTTACGATAGGGGACATCTCGCTCCAGCAGCCGATATGACTTGGTCCAAACAGGCCATGGATGAATCTTTCTTCTACAGTAATATGAGTCCTCAAACTCCTTCTTTTAATCGTGGTGTTTGGCGGAAACTCGAGTCTAGGATAAGGAAATGGGTTGTGGACTATGATAGTCTATATATAACGACAGGTCCTGTATTGGATACCAATTTGACTTTCATAGGAAAAGAGGTTGCTGTACCTAATTACTTTTTTAAGTCTGTGGTGGGGTTTAAAGATTCAACGTTAAACGCTATTGGTTTTATATTACCTAATGAAGGGAGTAGGAAAAATCTCGAAGATTTTGTTGTGTCAATTGATTCTCTAGAATCTTTTTCTGGTCTCAATTTAAATGCACGTCTAAAAGAGTCAGTTCAAGATAGCTTGGAGAAGTCGATACAATTAGACTACTGGAATTTCAACTAAAATTATTGAAGCTGAAAATTGATAGGTAATCTGCATCTCGCTCTAACGGCACGTCCAGCACTTTCTCCAGGAACCCATTTCGGCATTTTTTTGATTACTCTTTTGGCTTCTTTGTCTAGGTCAATACTAACTCCTCTTTCAATCTTAACATTTGAAATTGAACCGTTTGTTTCTACTACAAATGATAAGAAGACACGCCCTTGCTCATTCATTTCAATTGAAGTTTGAGGGTATTTGATATTATCATTGATCCACTTCATCATCGCGGCTGGACCACCAGGGAAACCTGCTTCAACATCGGGAAAATCTACAATCGGTGCGGCAACTACTTCTACTTTTGCAACAGGTGGTGGAGGAGCGGGAGGGGTAACTGCGGGGGGCGGCTCTTCTTCCTTGTTTTCTTTTACAATGATCTCTTCAGGTGGTTCTGGAGCAATTTGAATTTCTACTTCTTCTGGCGGTGGTGGTGGTGGTGGTTCTTTTTCATCGGTTTTTTCAATTGTTGTTTCAACATCTTTAGCCGCATGTTCGTTCTCTTCCTCCTCAATATTGACTTGTCCAAATGTGAAAACGGCAAGAGTTAAGGCTGCCACATAACTTAGGCCAATAATTGTCATACTTGACTTTACTTTATCTCCATCGACTTCTGAATTCTTCTTTAATTCCATTCTATAAATTTATTAATTTCAAACAATAAATATGCCATAAATTAGATTAAATTCGAATATGCCTCATAGCTTAGGAGGTTTTCAATTTCTGTAGCATCTTTTATCTCAATCTTAATCATCCAACCTTCTCCATATGGATCGGAGTTAACCAGTTCTGGTGAAGACTCAATACTTTCATTGACTTCGATAACATTTCCCCCAATAGGCATGAATAAATCAGATACTGTTTTAACTGCTTCCACAGATCCAAAAACCTCTTCAGCATCCAATTCTTCGTCCAAGGTTTCAATTTCAACAAAAACAATATCCCCTAATTCAGACTGGGCAAAATCGGTTACACCTATTGTAGCAATATTACCTTCTATTTTGACCCATTCATGGTCTTTAGTGTATTTTAAGTTTTCTGGAATTTTCATATCAATATGGTTATTTGAAAAACCCAAATTTAATTAATTTGTTTTAGCTAAAATTAAATTGTGAATAAACAATAATAATTTTTAAGACTATTTTTGTCAATATGACGGGAGAGCAACTAAAAGAACTCAATAAACGGGTAGAGGAAATTCAAGTTTTTTTGAAAATTGAAGAAAAAAAAATGGAACTAAAGGAGCATGAGCTTAAAACGCATGATCCTGATTTCTGGAACGATCCTAAAAAAGCTGAAGACCACATGAAACTCATTCGTGAAATAAAGTTTTGGGTGACGGGTTTTGATTCTATAAAAGAAAAACAAGGTGATCTTGAAGTTTTATATGATTTTTTTAAAGAAGGACTTTCATCGCAAGATGAATTGGATTCAAGTTATTCGAATTTGATTGAATCGGTTGAAGATTTAGAATTACGAAATATGTTGTCTCGTGAAGAAGATAAGTTGAATGCAGTCATACAAGTTACTGCCGGCGCAGGTGGGACTGAGTCTTGTGATTGGGCATCAATGCTTATGCGTATGTACATGATGTGGTCTGAAAAAAATGGATTCAAAGTAAAAGAACTGAACTATCAATCAGGTGATGTTGCAGGGATAAAAACAGTTTCTTTGGAAATTGAAGGTGATTATGCCTTTGGTTATTTGAAAGGAGAAAATGGAGTGCATAGATTGGTTCGAATCTCACCTTTTGATTCAAATGCAAAAAGACATACTTCTTTTGCTTCAGTTTATGTTTACCCTTTGGTTGAAGATAGTATTGAAATAGAGGTTAATCCTGCTGATGTGACTTGGGAAACTTTCAGGGCTGGCGGCGCGGGAGGGCAAAACGTGAATAAAGTAGAAACTGCCGTGAGACTTCGACATGCTCCATCAGGTATCATCGTTGAAAATTCCGAATCTAGGAGTCAGCTTGCAAATAAAGAAAAGGCAATGCAATTATTGAAGTCACAATTGTATGAAATTGAACTTCGTGCAAGAATGGAAAAACAAAATCAGATAGAATCAGAAAAGAAGAAGATAGAGTGGGGTTCCCAAATAAGGAACTATGTTCTTCATCCCTACAAACTGGTAAAGGACGTTCGAACAAATGTTGAGAGCGCAGATACAGAAGGAGTATTGAATGGTGATTTGGAAAAATTCATCAAGGCATTTCTAATGGTTTATGGGTCGTAGTTTTATTTGGTGAAATTTGATTGTTTTTAAAGCAACTATTGTGACCATTTTTCGTCTAAATTTTGTTGCAGATAGAAGTTAGATGTTTTAGCTTTGGTAGTAACATTTTTAAACACATAGTAGTTATGTCTTCATCATTCAAGTTTTTCAAAGGGAAAATTGTTATTTTCTTTATAACATCATTTATTAGTTATACACATATTTCTGCACAGCAAAATGTAAGTATTTCAGATAATCAGGCAGTACCAGACCCTTCAAGTGTACTTGATGTCTCGTCAACCACAAAGGGACTCTTAATTCCAAGAATGACTTCAGTTCAAAGATTAGCAATAGTTAATCCAACCAATGCATTAATGGTATTTGATACTGATTCGTCATGTATTTTATTTTATCAATCATCTGTTAGTGATTGGTACTCCATGTGTGATTACACTCAAGGACCAGTTGGGCCACAGGGAGATCCAGGTACATATGTCATTGCGGCTTCCGTTGATTCGAATGGAGACTTAATAGTCACCTTGTCAGATGGAACATTAATAAATGCTGGTTATGTTACTGGGGCAACGGGACCTGTTGGTCCTCAAGGATCTCCAGGAATCGATGGCAGTCCCGGTTTGGATGGTGCTGATGGTGATCAAGGTCCAATCGGAGATCAAGGTCCAGTAGGGGATCAAGGTCCAGTAGGAGATCAAGGTCCGGTAGGTGATCAAGGCCCGATAGGAGATCAAGGTCCAGTAGGAAATCAAGGTCCGGTTGGTGATCAAGGCCCGATAGGAGACCAAGGTCCAGTTGGTGATCAAGGAGCACAAGGTTTAGTAGGTGACCAAGGTCCTGTAGGAGATCAAGGTCCAATCGGAGATCAGGGTCCGGTAGGAAATCAAGGCCCGATAGGAGACCAAGGTCCGGTAGGTGATCAAGGTCCTGTTGGGGATCAAGGAGC
>CALKHF010000030.1 GCA_938092255.1 uncultured Flavobacteriales bacterium
TCAACGATTTATTCAGCTGTGTAACGTAGCCGCTAAATTCTTGACCTAATGTTAGGGGTGTGGCATCCATAAAGTGCGTCCTCCCTGTTTTTACTATGTCCTTAAATTCAATTGCTTTTGCCTTTAATGTGTCCCTTAGGCTTTCAATACCTGGCAACGTTATGTCTACGACCTGCTTGTAGGCGGCAATGTGCATCGCTGTTGGAAATGTATCGTTAGATGATTGGGATTTATTCACATCATCATTTGGGTTCAATACCTTCTCTGCGTCAGTGAGTAATCCCCCATTAATCACGTGAGCTCTATTGGATATCACTTCATTACAGTTCATATTTGACTGCGTGCCTGATCCCGTCTGCCAAACAACCAATGGAAACTGATCGTCATGCTGTCCTGAAACAACCTCATCACAAACCTTGCTTATCAATTCTTTTTTCTCAGAAGTAAGCACCCCAAGATCGAAATTCGCATGAGCTGCGGCTTTTTTCAAATGAGCAAATGCATGAATAATTTCAATGGGCATAGAGGCCTCAGCTCCAATCTTAAAGTTATTTCTTGATCTTTCAGTTTGTGCTCCCCAATATTTATCAGCAGGGACCCTTACCTCTCCCATTGTATCTTTTTCTATTCTATATTGCATTTTATAATGAATTATTGAGTTAATTTTTTTAATTTTGATTTCAATTATAGTTCAAAAATAACAGAACATGAGCACTTTCGGTATAGTTTTATTCCTTTTAATTGGCGGTATGGCCTTTTGGATGTTGTTATTCCTAATGGGATTTATTTTGCCATACTGGATTACACTAGGTATTTTTGAACAGCTTCGTACCAAAAGAGTGCTTGATGATGAGGAGAAATAAACTCTTTATTAAATAAATTTCTTTCGATTTAATTTTTTCGTTTGTCCTCTTTGATTCATCAAAAACTGATGTCGGTCATTTTTTAGATGGAAAATCTTCATTTCCTTTGGCTTGAATTAAGTATCTTCGAACATCAAAATTTTAATCTTTAATTTATGGAAATCACACCTGATATTAAGAAAAGACTTGAGTTACTTCGTGACAAGTATGCTTTGATTGGGCAAGATTTAAACTCATACCTAGACGGTTTAATCTTCGCCAACCCATTGGTTTATTGGGACTATATTGAGGTTGATGCCTTGTTGAGTTTGCAAAAACCCAAAACCGATTTTCCCGATGAAAAGATCTTTATTGTTTATCATCAAATAACAGAGCTTTATTTTAATCTCATTGAGCACGAAATTGATCAAATATGCAGAAACGGAAAAATAATTTCCGATACGGGTCAGGACCTTGGGTGGAATGAAACACTTGATGTTGATTTTTTTATTGCAAGATTAAAACGATGTAATATGTATTTTGAAACCTTAATCCGCTCATTTGATGTGATGAGACTTGGAATGGAGAAGGATCAATTTACAAAATTCAGAATGGCGCTTCTCTCTTCAAGTGGTTTTCAAACAGCTGCATATAGAAGAATCGAGATCAGCTGTACTGATTTAAGGTATTTGGTCTACGAGGGTGAAAGAAAGCGCCTTTGGGATTCTGACATACACGAACAACTAGATAACGTGTATTGGAGAAGAGGAGCCGTTATTGAAGAAACAGGAGAGAAAACACTTACCTTAAGAGACTTTGAAGCCAAATACCTTAATACATTTCATGATTTTGCAAATGAGTACCAACCAATAAATATTTGGAAAAAATTCAACTCCCTATCTAACGATGATCAAAAAAACCCTTTAGTATTAAAGGAGTTGAGAGAGCTTGATGTGAATGTGAATGTGAATTGGCCACTTATTCACTACCGAACAGCTGTACATTACCTTGCAAAAGGGACCGGGGAGGAAAAGGGTACGGGAGGAACGAACTGGCAAAAATATCTTCCGCCACGCTTTCAAAGAAGAGTTTTTTATCCAGAATTATGGACAGAACAGGAGATAAAAGACTGGGGGAAAAAATGGGTTGAAGACGTACTGAAATAAATTTATTTTATTTGCTTTATATATGCCTTAGAAAAATCAATAATACCAAATGAATTCATATTGGCATCTCTTAAGTTAAGGTTGTAAACCACAAGCAAGTTTTCGAAATAAACGGGAACCACTGGTGCCTCTTTATTCATCACTCTTATGCAATCGTTAAACAACTCGTTTCTCAATTTATCATCTACTTCTATTGTTGATTTTTCAAATACCTCATCAAACTCATCACTTTTATATTTACCAAATGAGCGAACTGAATTGCCAAAATTATTAGAACAATATGGGCTTAAATACGATTCAGCATCAGGATAATCAGGAACGTATGCGCCCATCCACATTTTAGACTCTCCAGACTGTATGGAATTAAGCTTATCTTTATAGGTTCCTGTCATTAACCTTATTTTTAAACCCAACTTTGTTTTTAGATCATTAACGAGATAGGTGCACCAATCCATCTCCGAAGAACCTTCTTCAGCATTGACGAAAAAGACCAGGCTATCTCCTCTATAATTACTCTTCCGTAAGTGGTACTTTGCCAATCGTAAATTATATGTGCTTGATGGAGAATTATTGGGTTGAAAATAAACCCCTTGAGGTAAAATTCCATTTAATGCAGGATTAGATTCTCCAAATAGAAAAGAGCTGCATATGTTTTCTCTATTTATAGCATGAAAAACCGCTTTTCTTAAGTTCAAATCATTGAACGGAATTGAGCTACAATCAAACGCAATATAATTCATCTTTAGCCCCTTACGGTATTGTAATTTGTGAAGGATGTTTTTACCGCTCTTTGCTTCATCAAGGGTTCCAAATAAAGAGTTAATCTCATTTGCCGGTACCGAAAGTAATAAATCTGTTTTTTGAGTTGTGAAAGACGAAAAAGCCTTTTTCTCTTTTTGTTTTTTCACCATGATTTTGTCTAAAAAAGGGAGCTGGTTGCCATATGTGTCCCTTCCCCAATATTTATCATTCCTAATATAAACACGTTCTTTTTCATTAGAAGAAAAAAGCTTAAACGGACCCGTTCCTATTGGATGTTCCATGATTTTTTCTTTGTAATAATCGTAGGCTTTTTTTGAAAAAACAGACATACTTTGATGAGTCAATACCTTTAAAAATGTTGGGCTGGGATTAATGAGTTCTATTCTTAGACTATACCTCGATAATATTTTAATGCCTGAAACCCCTTTTGAGATGTTTCCTTTAAATGAATCATAAAACAACTTGGCACCATCTATTTTAGTCATTAATAATTCACTTTGTTGATTAAGTTTGAGGGGGGAACATGCAAAATCCAATGTAAACTTTACATCCGTTGCTGTTAACTCTTCGGCGTTGCCCCCGAAACAAGGGTCTTCATGAAAATAAATCCCCTTACTTACATTAAGGTCTATGGTTTTCAGGTCTTTTGATATCGTATAAGATGAAATTAGATTTCCAGATAGCTCGTTTGTCTCTTCATTAAATTGAATCAAGGTCTCAAAAATAGGGGAAATGGCTCTTTGTTCATACATGGATAGGCAGGACAATGGGAAAAACTGATGAACCATTTCTGGAGACTCATAAGTAATTACTCCTCCATACCTCTTGCCGCCTTGAGCCGTTTTTTTTACTGCAAGCTTCTCTTCAGAACATCCGGATATAATAACGAATGAAAGAAGAAAAAAATAATAAAATGGTTTTTGCATTTAGTTTGAGGCTCTTAAAACAGGAAGGACATATGTTGCTCCTTCTACTCTCAAACTTATATAATAAATTCCATTTGAAAGTGGAGATAAATCAATAAAGTCCCCTTTTGCTTTAGACATTATCTGTTTACCTTCTTTTGAATAGACAATAATGTTTGATGCCTCTGAATTGAAAAATAATTTTTCAGTAGTTGGGTTTGGATAAACATTAGTAGAATTAACAAAACCTTCTTGTAGACTGAGAGCGCTTAAGTAAACAGAGTCCGCAGCTATACAGTTATTTGAATCCGTTACTTCAAGTGAATACCATCCGGGATTGAGATATACAATCACAGACTCGTCTATTTGTGTAGAACTCCAATCATATGAATATGGGGCTAACCCCCCGGCAACATTGGATATTATAATTCCGTCGAGACTTGTTTCTCCTGAAGCAGGAACCAAATCAAAATCTATGACAATTGGGTCAAGGGTTGATATATCCACCTGTGCTTCCTGATTGCAACCATTAAGGTCAGAAACATATAACTCATAATTCCCTTCTGTAAGGTCTGCGATTATTGAATCTGGGTACTGCACTCCGTTAATAAAATAGGAATATTCAGGTGTTCCTCCCGAAACCAATATAATAATTTCCCCATCAGATGATCCAGCACAAAGCCATTCTGTAAAATTAATATCAATTAAAACGGTGTCTGGACTTGACACTTCTATTTGCAATGAATCATGACATCCACGAGTGTCTGTTGCATCAACCATATAAATCCCGGCTGGCAAATTTTCAATAGTTTCCGTTGTATCACCATTAAACCACAAAATACTCTGAGGAGCAAATATGGTATCCATTTCCAATTGAATGGAACCATTAAAATCCCCATAGCACAATACATTATCCACCAAAAAATCAACAATTACAGCCGGCGGCTCGGGGATCAAAACCGAATCGGTCACTATGCAACCATCGGTATGAGTTATTACTACGGAGTTCCATCCGGAATGTAATGAATCATTAGGCTTAGTAGTATATCCATTTTCCCATAAAAATGTGCAACCACTAAACATACAAGGGCATCCCGAAGAAGACATTGCTGCATTGCCATCTTGACCTCCAACACATGTCGGTGGAGATATGGCACCAAAAGATATAATATACGGATCGGATAAAATAACTTCTCGTTCCTCATAGCATCCAACCCGATTAGTGACCCTAACCCAATACTCCCCGGCGTCTAAATTGTTCAAGCTCGACTCAACTGTTCCGTCAGACCAATTGTATATGTATGGACCAGAGGTTCCAAAAGTATTTGGTGAAATCGACCCGTCAGATTCGTTATTACATGATGGTGAAACTGTCGATATGCTTGAAATAACACTATTAAAGCCGCAATCCACAGGAAAATAAGAATACGCCCCATTGTTTTGATTGCCCAAATAACCACCCCAAGCAATCCCTGCATTTGGCCTTATCGACGAAAGATCTATACGCTTAACGTAAATCCCATTGGTGGCGCCAGGATTTAAACTGTCTTTTTTGTATGCGTATATTAATTCCGTGTATTGATCATTATCAATATCTCGAAATAATGGTGTTGACGCAAGATTAACACCAGCTTCAAAGTTAGTGAGAGGTGTTATCGTGTTGTTAACAAAATCAATTTGTTCTATTCTATGTTGATAATATCCATTGATACTATAGGTGACAGATGCAATCGCCTCATCACGGCCGTCATTATTAAGATCAATTGCATTACCAGAAGAATAGTTGAGCTGACCGAGACTGTCTATAAACATCAATTGTCCAGTTGAACCGTCAAGCATAACTTGATAAAAGTCAGAAAACGACGGGGCTATACCTTTAAATAAGGTTAGAAAAATATCTGGTGTTAAATCCCCTGTAAAGTTCCCAATAACCGGTTCTGAGCTCGATTCAGTTCCTGGATATTGAAAAGACCAATTACTTGAAAAATCGATGCTATTTATTTTTTCTAACTTCCCATCAAATGATAAAAACACAAAGTCATAAACCTGTGATGAATCATTAAAAAAAACAGAAGCTGGAGCAATGTATCCCTTTTCTAAATCTGTAGCCAACACAATTGACCCATTCGTATTATTTCCAAGAATGCTAGTTAAAGGGCATGCGTAAAATGAGCCTCCCAGGTTTTCTCCTCCTGTTCCAAAAAGAACCCAATCATTTCCATTGTTTTGTAAATCTGCAACTATTGGTGAGCAATACGTTTCAGCGCTATCAGGAACAACGGTATTCGCTAAAATTTCTCCTGTAAGAGAACTGAGAACCATAAGGTGTCCAGGAGGACGACTTGTTTCCCATTCGGGAGCCGAGTGGTCACCTCCATTTGTAACCAACAAGTCCATCAGGGCGTCTCCGTCAACATCATCAATGAATTGTGGATTATAGAAATTATACCAACCGCTATCAGCCGGGTCCGTTCCATAAGGGAAAAAATCCCAAAGAACAGAGCCATCAGAGCCATCTAGAGCATAAAATTGAGCCTCTCTACCCGTTATAAAAACATCCTTGATGCCATCATTTGTAACGTCTTGAAAAACAGCCGATCCAAAAACCTCATTTCGAGAAGGAACTTTCCAAAGTAGTTCTCCAGAGCTACCATTGATTGCCATAATACCAGAGTTGCTATCAAAACCATCTTTCCCTCCTCCAATAACAATATCTAATACTCCATCCAAATTTATGTCGTGACTGTGGGGTGATGAATAGGTGGAAACAGAATCGGCAAAATAGCTCCATGTTGGAGTTTGACCCCAAAGCCCGTTGTGGCTGAGTAATAAAACAACGAAAAAGATGTGTGTTGTATTCCTCAATTGAATTGCTTGTTAAATTATCTGACTAGATGTAAAAAGCCTTGACCTTGTATTTCAATTCCTGAGTCGTCAGGACCACTGGATACGCCAATCCCCTCATACTTATAAAAATAAACACCATCTTCCAACTCTTTACCATCTTTTGTTTTCCCATCCCATGAAGGATTATCATTATCAGGATCATTACTTGTAACATCAAAAACTACATTTCCCCAACGATTGAATATGATTAACCTAAACTCTGACAGGTTTTCTGTAGTAAGGAAAAACGATTCGTTTGCATCATCAGTGTCGCCGTTTGGCGTGAAAACATTTGGAGCCGAAACAATCGGTTCAGGATATAAGCAAGACCCATCATCTTGAGTTGCTAATGGATTGTAGTTTAAAGCAGTTTCTTCAGTACAACCACAAATATTCAATAGGATTTCAACCGTCGTTATGTCCTCACAATTCTCTCCCTGAGACACTATCAACTGTGCAGTAAAGGTTTCTGCGTTTGACCCACTATATGTATTGGTGAAAGTTCCATTTAAATCATTGCTGGTTTGGACCGCAGAACCATCTCCAAAACTTAATGAATATTCGTCTCCATTTTCACTTGATGAATAATCAAAACTGACAATCAAATCAGCACATCCTGCATTTGGATTTGCAGTTAAAACAGCAACCGGCGGGTTTAAAAGATCCACGAAGGCGCTATCCTCTACTGTACATACAGCATCCTCAATACTCACATAGTACCATCCCGAAGACAAATCGGTCCATACCGAGGCTGCTGGGCCTTCTTGTCCAGTCATGCTTTCCCAGGAATAATATACTCCATGATCAGGAGTAGTTGTTTCTCCGCTAACAAAAACAGACACGAAACCATCTGGTTCACAAGTCGCTGAGCCAATATAAATGGTATCAACCATTAATGTTTGATTTAACGTAATTGTTAACGTATCCGTGTAGCTAAAATCACAATTATCAGTTGCAGTAACATAGATATCTATTGAGCCATTTTCAGTTATAGACGCCAAAAGAGAATCCTGCACACCTATTACATTTCCTAATGTGTCGGTCCATTCATAAGAGTATGGCGCATATCCTCCCGACGCTGAAGCTCCAACCAATACTGATTCATTTGAGCATACAAGTAGGGTGTCGGATTCATCAATATTAATTATTGGTCCGTCCCCAATGTATATGGTTCCAGAAGATATAATGGTGTCTCCGCAAATGTTTACCAACTCTACGGTAATGGTTACTGATTCAAACCCTTCATCTATTCCGTCCTGTATAGGAGAAAGATTAATTATGACAGAATCTTGCCCCGGTACAAACATGACTGAATCTATTAAATTATTATAATCAGCTCCTTCAATGGCTTGTCCTCCAATAGTATAATTTATTATCAAGGTGTCATTTGTTTCACCCTCCGGCCTTGTAAAAATAAAGTTTGCATCTGTACAGCCCTCAACAATAGTTGAGTCTCCGGAAACCGTTGCCACAGTTACATCTACTGCATCAGAAACAAAGCTACCCGCTTCCAAGAAAACGGCAGTATTCAAAAATGAATCAGAACAATCCGCAATAGCAAACTTAAAATGATATGTTTGACCACACTGTACGTTCAATTCAACAGGAATCGGAACAGTAAAACCATTGTGAGTAAATGAATTGCCATTATTATTAATGTAATAGGCAGCGTTCAACCCTGGATGAATTGTACTTATGGTTATCGGGGTTGTTGTTCCTGGAACAACAGCAACATTTTGAGACCCTCCTGGGAAGCCGACAGGCGAAGCAAAAGGACCCGTTATTCCTGGACCACTAACATAAAATGCAAAAACGTCATTGAAAATAGTATTTACATATGTTAAATACTCATCAGATGAAAAAACGAAATTAAAACTGGCAACATTTGATGAGGGAACAAAGTCAAATTCTAAAAAAGCAGCATCCGATGTGCTGTTAATTGCAGGATTCACAGATTGTGCAACAGCCAAAAGATCATTGTCGGCCAATCCACTACCACCGGGCTGACCAGCATCTTGATCAGCTGCGCCTCCAATTAGTCCCGTAACCGGACCTGCAGAAATCACAACCCCTCCATCAAAGCCAACATTTGAAGTTGAACCATCAAATGTTCCTATCTGAGCATTGGCGCCTGTAAAAGACACATTAGAAATCGTAATTCCTGGACCAACCAATTCTAATGCATAATCCATAGGTGTTAAACCTGAATTTACAGTCATTTGAGCAAATGCAGTATTGGCAAATGCAATAAGAACAAATATAGAATAGAGTAACTTCAATTTTTTAGTTATAATTTAACGCCAGGTTCTTATAAAAATAGACTCTAACAAATTAAGTTAAGTTGCATGCAAAAATAAGCAATTATTCACTATTAAAAAAAAGCATTAATTTGGACGTTCAACTTTTGAATAAAATGAACAAAACTCAAGCATACATAAATACGAATAAAGACCGCTTTTTAAATGAATTGATGGCGCTCTTAAGAATCCCCTCAATCTCTGCAGATTCTTCCTTCAATAATGATGTTCAAAAATGTGCCGATGCTCTTTCGGAGAATCTAAAAAATATAGGTTTGTCTAATGTTCGAGTATATCAAACCGCTGGACACCCAATCGTTTTCGGGGAAAAAATAATAGACGCATCATTACCAACCGTATTGGTCTATGGGCACTATGATGTTCAACCTGCAGACCCCCTAGAATTATGGCATTCTGACCCTTTTGATCCTGTTGTGAAAAAAACCGACTTGCATCCACAAGGCGCTATTTTTGCTAGAGGTTCTTGCGATGATAAAGGACAGATGTTTATGCATGTTAAAGCAGCTGAGGCCATGATCGCTTCGGGAGAATTAAGCTGTAACGTGAAATTTATGGTTGAAGGAGAAGAAGAAGTCGGAAGCGAGAACCTTGGCATATTCGTAAAGGAGCAAAAAGAACTGCTTAAAGCTGATATTATTCTCGTTTCAGATACTGGAATGCTAGCCAATGATGTTCCTTCAATCACCACTGGATTAAGAGGCCTGAGCTATGTTGAGGTTGAAATAACAGGCCCAAATCGAGATTTACATTCCGGCCTTTACGGAGGGTGTGTAGCAAATCCAATAAATATTCTTTGTGACATGATAAGTCAACTTCAAAATGATGATTTAGCGGTTACAATACCCGGGTTCTATGACCGCGTAGAAAAATTGTCACAAGAAGAAAGAAATGAAATGGCAAAAGCTCCGTTTTCAAAGAAAGAATACTGTAAATCTATAGATATTGATGATGTTCATGGCGAAAAAGGTTTTACAACAATGGAAAGGGGCTCTATAAGACCCTCTTTAGATGTTAATGGGATTTGGGGAGGATATATTGGTGAAGGGGCAAAAACTGTCATTGCTTCAAAAGCATACGCCAAAATTTCTATGAGGCTTGTTCCAAACCAGGATCCAGATGATATCACTAAACTATTCACTGAGTATTTTTCTTCAATTGCACCCGATGGAGTAAAAGTAAAAATAACCCCTCATCACGGCGGTGAACCTGCTGTCACACCTGTTGATTCAATTGGTTATCAGGCAGCAAGTAATGCTTACGAAAAATCTTTTGGCAAAAAACCCATTCCGGTTAGAAGTGGGGGAAGTATACCCATTGTAGCTATGTTTGAAAAAGAATTGGGATTAAAAACTGTTCTTATGGGTTTTGGTCTTGATAGTGATGCCATTCATTCTCCAAATGAACATTATGGTGTATTTAATTTCTACAAAGGAATTGAAACCATTCCTTATTTTTTTGAATCATTTGCCAAACTTTCTAAATAAAATGAAATATTTTTTTTTCGGTTCAGTTTTATTTTTTTTGAGCGCCTGCGCATCGTTTAAACAACCAAAAATGGTTTCTTTTGAAGGGTTTTCTGATTTTAAAATGAAGCCCCGTGAAATTAGCTTTACCATATCTGGTAATGTTTTAAACCCCAACAAGTCCAAACTAAAACTACACCCTTCAACAGTTGATGTCTACATTCAACAAAAAAAACTTGGGCAGCTTTCAAACGAGGAAAAAATAGTTCTTAAAAGAAATGGCACATCAGATATTTCAGTTCCCGTTATTGCCAATACCGAAAAGGGCGCATTAATTCAACTTACGACCCTTTCTTTTAAAGATTCTGTAGAGGTGAAATTTGTTGGTGACGTTAAGGTAGGAATGGGTCTCTTTAAAAAGAAAATTGCTATTAACGAGTCTTTCAAAACCTCTACGCGCCTTTTAAAATTTAAAAACTAATGCTCTCAGCGAATACTGAAAAAAAACTATTTCTTCTCGATGCTTATGCACTGATTTATAGAGCATATTTTGCTTTTTCGAAGAACCCAAGAATCAATTCGTTGGGACAAAATACCTCTGCGGCATTTGGCTTTACAAATGTGCTAATAGATATTATTAAGAATGAAAAACCAACCCATATTGCGGTGGTTTTTGACCCTCCCGGGGGTTCTGTTCAAAGACAAGAGGATTTTCAGGAATACAAGGCAAATAGAGAAGCCATGCCTGAGGATATTCGGTCCATGATTCCTCCGATAAAAGAATTGATTCGTGCTTTTAATATTGAAGTAATTGAAGTGGCCGGCTTCGAAGCCGATGATGTCATTGGCTCCCTCAGTGTTTTGGCTGAAAAAAACGGCTTTACCACCTACATGATGACTCCTGATAAGGACTATGCTCAACTCGTTACACCATCTACATTCATATACAAGCCCGGTAGGGGTGGTGCTCCCCCACAAATTCTTGGTGTAAAAGAGGTCTGTGAGAAGTTTGAAATTACGAACCCCTTGCAGGTAATCGATATTTTAGGACTTTGGGGTGATGCATCAGATAATATTCCTGGAATACCTGGCATAGGTGAAAAAACATCAAAATTACTTATTTCGAAATACGGTTCAATGGAAGGTATATTCGAAAACGTGGAGGACTTGAAGGGCAAGCAGAAAGAAAATGTTATTGCATTTAAAGATCAAGGCCTAATGTCTAAAAAGTTGGCGACAATAATTGTTGATATTGATTTAAAATTTGACGAAAAAAAGCTTTTATTAAAAGAGCTAGATCGTGAGAAAATTAAAAACATATTTACGGAACTTGAATTTAGGAATTTATCTAAACGGGTTCTTGGAGAAGAATTGGTTATAGAGAAAAAAGCGGTTCCTATTAAAAAAGAAATCATCAGTTCCTCAAGTCCAACGACCTCTGGTCAGCTTGATTTGTTTGGTGTGCAAAGCATGATTGAGCCGTCTGAGCCAAAGGAAACTTCAAGATTTAAAACCATTGTCACTGAAAATGGAAAATATCATTTGGTAAATGAAGGCGAACAGATACAAGAATTACTCACTCTTTTAAATGATCAGGTTGAGGTTTGTTTTGATACAGAAACGTCATCAATTGAGGCTAGACATGCAGAGCTTGTTGGTGTTTCTTTTTGCTTTAAAAATAAGGAAGCTTATTATGTTCCTATCACTGAAACTGAAAACATTGACGACAATCGAATTCAGCTTTTCAAAGCTTTTTTCTTGAATCCTAAAGTCTTAAAAATTGGTCACAACTTGAAATACGACATCAAAGTGCTAAATCGTTATGGCATAAACGTATCTAAAAATTGTTTTGACACAATGATTGCCCATTACCTAATCAATCCTGAAGCACGTCAAAGCATGGACTTTTTAGCGGAATTTTACCTTGAATACAAGACCATTTCCATAATCGATCTTATTGGTAAAAAAGGGAAGAACCAAAAAAGCATGAGAGATCTTGGTCCCGAACAGGTTTGTGATTATGCTTGCGAAGATGCAGACATCACGTTTCAGCTTAAAAAACTTTTTGAAGAAGAAATTAATAAACCCCATCTCAAAAGTTTGTTTTATGATGTTGAAATGCCCCTTATGTTTGTCTTGAAAAACATGGAAAATGAAGGAATTGCTCTTGATGTTCCCGCTCTGAGCGCATTCGGGAAGTCAGTAGAAAAAGACCTTGTCCGTTTAACAAAAGAAATCACAAAAACCGCCGGCGAGGCATTTAACATCGATTCTCCCCGACAGTTGGGAGAAATTCTTTTTGACAAATTAAAAATTTCAAGCAAAGCAAAGAAAACCAAAACAGGACAATATGCAACTTCTGAAGATGTACTTGTAAAACATCGTAAAGATCACCCTATAGTTGAAAGTATTTTAGAATATCGTCAGCTAAAGAAATTAAAGAGTACTTACATCGACCCTCTTCCTGAATTGTGTGACATTAAAGATGGAAGAATTCACACCCATTTCATGCAAACGGTTACAGCGACAGGGCGTTTGAGCTCCAATAATCCCAATCTGCAAAACATACCTATTCGATCGGCAAAAGGAAGAGAGATCAGAAAAGCATTTGTTGCAAAAAACGAAAACCATCAATTAATGGCTGTTGATTATTCTCAAATAGAATTGCGCATTATTGCTGCATTGAGCGAGGATAAAGCAATGATAGAGGCTTTTTCTAACGGTGTCGATATACATACGTCAACTGCTGCAAAGGTTTTTAAAACACCGGTGAATGAGGTGAGCCGTGAACAGCGGTCAAAAGCCAAAGCTGTCAATTTTGGTATTATATATGGGCAATCTGCATTTGGTCTTTCTCAAAACTTAAGCATTCCACGGAAAGAAGCAAAAGCGATTATTGATAGCTATTTTGAAGAGTACCCCACCATTAAAAAATACATGGAAAATGTCGTGGCTCATTCAAGAGACAAGGGTTATGTTGAAACCATTCTAAAAAGACGAAGATACCTTCCAGACATTAATAGCTCTAATGCTATTGTTAGGGGCTATGCAGAAAGAAATGCTGTGAATGCACCAATTCAAGGGTCGGCTGCCGACATCATCAAGCTCGCAATGATAAAAGTTCAAAACGAAATGGACGAGCAAAAGCTAAAGTCCAAAATGGTTTTACAAGTACATGACGAACTCGTTTTTGATGTTTTTAATGAAGAGCAAGATCTTATGGAGGCCCTTGTGAAGAAAAACATGGAAAATGCAGTAGCGCTCTCCGTTCCATTAGATGTTGAATACAAAATTGCCGACAATTGGCTCGAGGCGCATTAACAATAATTGTCAACGCTCAATAAAATATATTATAGAACATCGTGAATAGTTATATCTTTGTGTCTCAATTTTTAAAAAATGGATATATGGATTAAAGCGGCTCAATTGTTTTTGTCGCTCGCTATACTTGTTACTCTTCATGAATTAGGTCATTTTATTCCAGCAAAATTATTCAAAACGAGGATAGAAAAGTTTTATTTATTTTTCAATCCCTGGGTTTCACTATTCAGATACAAAAGAGTCAACGGAGAAAAAAAATATTCATGGTTTTCAAAAACATCTCCAGAAGAATGGAGCGAAGACCCTGATACTACTGAATGGGGTATTGGATGGCTTCCTTTGGGCGGTTATGTGAAAATTTCCGGGATGATTGATGAGTCAATGGACAAAGAGCAAATGGAGAAACCGGCTGAGCCCTGGGAATTCCGTTCAAAACCCGCTTGGCAGCGTTTGATTATTATGATAGGTGGTGTTACCGTAAATTTAATTCTCGGAATGCTGATCTATATTATGGTTCTTTTTACTTGGGGACAAACGCACATTAATCCTGAAAAAATGTCTCACGGGGCAAGCATACATCCATACCTTGGCGAAAAATACGGTCTTTTTTCAGGAGACAAGATTTTAGCTGTTGATGGAGAAAAAATAGAAAACCTCGACGAACTGAATAAAATCATAATGCTCCGTGATATCTCTACCATCACTGTGCTTCACCAAAACAATAAAGCCGAAACCATTAGCTTACCGGAAGATATCGGGTCTGAACTTTTTCAAGCCGGAGCTTTTCCTGCTTTTGGTCTGCGTATGAAAATGGCCTCTGTTGCTAATGTAAGTAGTGGTTCTGGTGCAGCCAATGCGGGAATTAAATCCAATGACATTTTATATTCTGTGAATAATCAAGAAGTGTCCTATTTTGATGAAATTCAAAAGTTCCTTTATGAGAATAAAGGTAAAATTGTAGAGGTTGGGGTTTTAAGAAAAACTGCCGCTGGCCCCACCGACACTTTATCATTAAAAACCAAGGTTGATGGTGAGGGGAAGATTGGCTTCGAGGTTGCTATGGGTGCTATTGAAGATTCATCGGCCATTGAAACCAAGTCCTATTCTTTCGGGGAAAGTGTATCTCGAGGAACATCCTACGGGCTTAACACCTTAACTGATTATGTAGCTCAATTTAAATTTATTTTTACAAAAAAAGGTGCCGGGTCTATCGGTGGTTTTGCAGCCATTGGGAACATGTTTCCACCTGTTTGGGACTGGCAAGCTTTCTGGTTAAATACTGCTTTACTCTCAATTATTTTAGCCTTTATGAACATTCTACCTATTCCTGCTTTGGATGGCGGACATGTTATCTTTTTGATTTATGAAATGGTTACCGGAAAAGAGGCTCCTCAAAAGGTATTGGAAATTGCACAGTATGTTGGAATTTTCTTACTTCTAGGGTTAATGATCTATGCTAATGGAAATGATTTGATTCGTTGGATTAATGGTGCTTTTTAAATCAAATGATTTTTTGTTTCTTTACAAAAATTTGCTCAATGAAAATGTTATATAAAAAATCTTTTTGTCTGTTATCCATCATTGTTTTGGGTACATTCCTATATTCTTGTGGCGCTCCTGGCGCATGTGATTGCAAGGAGAATAATCGTCTTGGAGCAAAAGCAGATAGCACCGTTTCTGCAGACTGCTATGCCGCTTTTGAAGACATGTCTCGGGATGAACAGAATGAGTTTAAAAAAGAATACCAGGCCTGTAAATAAGGTTATTCTTTGTCTTTGTTGTTTTTATTAAGTCCTCGACTTCTACAATTTTGAACTGTCTTAGAACTTACATATCTTTAGACGTTATCGATTAATACACCAACATGAAGCAATATCAAAATTACATTCAGGGAAAATGGGTCAGCGGAGACGGCTCGGAAACCAAGCTGTACAACGCCATAAATGGGAATGTTTTGGGCGAAGTTTCAAGCAAAGGAATAGATTATAAATCAGTACTCGAATATGGCCGTTCTGTTGGTGGGCCAGCGCTTAGAAAAATGACCTTTCAAGAGAGGGGTAGAATGCTCAAGGCCTTGGCCTTTCATCTCCTTGAGAAAAAAGCCGCTTATTATAAGGTAAGCTCATGGACGGGAGCCACCAAAGTGGATTCTTGGATAGATATTGAAGGCGGTATTGGTAATTTGTTTGCAAACGCATCCCTAAGAAAACAGTTTCCTGATTTGCCTTATTATGTAGACGGGGTTGCTGCCCCTTTATCCAAAGAAGGCAGTTTTATTGGCCATCATATCATGGTGCCTAAAGAAGGTGTTGCCATTCATATCAATGCTTTTAATTTCCCAATCTGGGGAATGCTCGAAAAAATTGCCGTTAATCTGATGGCTGGTGTTCCTGCTATTGTAAAAC
>CALKHF010000031.1 GCA_938092255.1 uncultured Flavobacteriales bacterium
AAACATATACGCCTTTGCTCTGTTGTCTGCCCAATGGGTTGTCACTAGGTACACAGAAAAAGCAGCCATAACAATATATGCGTATTCGAAAATTTTGTAGATTTTATTTTGCATCTTCTTGGGTTTGTTGAGGTTCTATGAGTTGTACTCCTGTGTTTTTTCTTGAGATAAACGCTGTAAAATCCTGACTAGAATCAAAGCGAGAACCATCATTATAGGAGCCGTCTTTAAATTTTATTTGATAGGGCTGATCGGTAAACACCCATTTTTTTGTTTGGTGCCAATACAATTGATCTGCTTTTAAAATTAAACTATCACTGGTAATTAACACTACATTTTTTCGTAAATCTATAAGACCTGTTTTACCATATCTAATAGCATAATCTGAGGTAACTGTACTTTTTTTATCATTTTCCCAAAAATGAACCTCAACCCCTTGCGGAAACTCTTGGTAAGGGAACTCCTTATTAGAATGGTCAACCAAACGCTCTGATATTAAATTAGAGACTACCCTACCGCTATCTGTATACTTTAGGTTGATTTGTTTACCAATGGCCAGCGGTTGATCATCTTTTATAGAAAATTTTTGTTTGTCTTTGTAATTTGCATCACACGCAAAAAGCGTGATACCCAACAATAAGGATATCACGCTTTGTATGGTGTATGATTTTATGCTCATATTATAAATTTGGTACCCTTACACTACCACCAACCCAACAGTTGAGGGTGATTAATTTTCCAGCCATACCGGCAGAGAAAATGTCTGTTTTTTGAGGAGCGCGGGCTCTGTAACTATTTGCAGCAGCTCTTGCGTTTGAGGCAATAGATGGATCTACTCTTGCTGCTCTATCAGCATACTCTGCAGCTTTCCAGTTTACAGCTCTTTTTTCAAAGGGTGTACCACCACAATCACTAGAACTTTTTGCAATCATCGCAGCAATTTTAAGGTAAGATCTGCCATCGTTTGGTTTTACATTTAATACTTTATTGTAAAAGGTTCTTGCCGCATTGTATCTCCCTGCTTTGCGTTTTTCTTCTGCAATTTTGTAATAAATCCTAGCTTGTTTGTTTGGATCTGTTTGCATTTTTGCAGACTCTTCGAAATATACCAATGCCTTTGATGCATTACCGTTTTGTGCCTCTAGCTGCCCTAAGTACATTTTTGTATCTGCACTTGGCTCCAATCGATCAAGTTGCTCAACCAATTTTATAAAAAGTGGATCTAGGGTACAGTCCTTTCCTGACAAGCGCCCTGCAGCGTTTCTAATCCAAGAGATGTCAGCCTTCATTGTTTCGAAATCTTTGTTATACATTACAACAAGGTTTGGGCAATCTGCAACATCTCCTAGCTTTGTGTCTACACTCCCTTTTACCTTACCGAAAATTCGAAGGTTTTTCTCATAAGCGCCCAATCTCCTTTTCTCTTTACTTGACATTGGTTGCCCAGCGGCTTCTTTATCGATAAGGGCAGTAAGTAGTTTTGCTAATTTCCCCTCTTCTATCTCCATTTTATTTTTTATAACATCATACAGATTAAAAACTTCTTGCAAGTCTTTCTCTCCGTCAAGGTATAGATCTTTGGCTAGAGAAAAATAAGTGTATAATGCCTTTGGACTTTTGAAATTTGCTTGATCCTTTTTAAAGGCAGCATCAAAATAAGAAAACTGCTCTTGCTTTGTACCAATACCATTGTCAAAACGTACTTGAGCTAATTTACTCAGTACTGCTCCCTCTTTGGTTTTATTAGGATAGTACTGCATCCTTAATTGATATGATTTTTCTAAATCAGAAATTTTGGCGGTATCGCCTTTAGTAATAAAGTCTCCAAACATTTTAGCAGCATATTGATAGACAGCCATAGTGGTTTGAGGACACTTTGTAATTACATCATCATAATGTTTGTAGGCCTCTTGGTAATTTTTTGCTTTTGCTGGCTCTGTGAATAAGGACACCATAGCTATACACTCTTGTGCATCCTGAGCTAGCGCTGAAGAGGTAACCAAAGCTAATGTAATTGCTATTTTTGTAAAACGTGTTATTATTTTCATTGTAGTAGTCTTCATGTATTAATCTAAATATCTTTTATCAAACCATCTATCGTTAAAGGATAGGCTAATAAATGTGTTAAAAAAGTTTTCTTGTATCAAACCAAAGTCTGTGGTGCCTCTTTTTCCAAACTCAAAACCTATGTTTACGTTAGAGAACAACCTCCCTACAGGAATACCAACTCCAAAAGATATGCCAAACTCGTTAATGTTTTGTCCGTTTAGATTTATTCCTGTTTCTTCAAAACGTATTCCAGCTCTGTAAACAATTCGTTTATAGTAACTTGTCAAGGAATTGTACTGAGGAATATAAAATCCTCCTATCTTATATTTGATGGCATCTGTGTAGGAAATGTTTTCTAATTCAAAAGTGCGATTGGTCAAATTACTAGTTTTTTGATTGACATATTCAAGACCAACAAACCATTTTTTAGGTTTTCCGATTCCAGCTCCCACAGATAATCGTGAGGGAAAGGTAAAATCTGTATCTGATACTGCCACTTCTATCTCTTCCCGTACCACTTGTGATCCAGATGGTAGGACAAATACAGTAGCTCTTTGTCGTGAATTTTCTGCCTTGAAGTCAGTCTCTGGCGTGTAACCAACTGCTGTTTGTACTTGTAAGGTTTTAGACAACATGGCTTTGTAACGAGCACCAAAATTAAAACTAAATCCTAGCAAATCTGATCTATTTTGCTCTCTAGCCCCAAGCTCAACATCTACCTGCTCGCTAAATGCTGTGTTTTCAATATTTCCAAAATTGTAATTTGTTTCTACACCAAAACTAAAGTTTGGTGATAATTTGTAAGCGAATGTCAAAAAAGCTTTGTTGAGTCCTCCCTCTCCTGTATATCTAGTTGTTACATCATCCACAACGTTTTGAGTGTCATAGCCAACAGATGAATAGGGCAGCAATCCAAAACTAGAGACTAATCTACCCATAGGAATAGCGACAGCAAAATAGTCAAAAGAAGTGGTAGATTGTTGTTGGGTTTGTGAAACGGTTTTTTGTGTGGTCTCTTTGTGGCTTACACCAACGGCATAATTAATTAATTCTAGGTCTGCTATTGATGCTGGATTTTGCACCCCAAGATGAATACTGTCTGAAT
>CALKHF010000032.1 GCA_938092255.1 uncultured Flavobacteriales bacterium
TGGATTTCCAAAACACTATTTCATTATCTTTTTATGCCTTTGATAGCAATGCACATACCATACTCTTAAAACTTGAAAATGGTGTAAATCCGGATGTAGAGGTTACCCAAACAATCCCTGCTGGTGGGGGTTGGTCTAATAACATAGTTTTTGATTTTTCTCAAGCCGTATTACCAGGTAGTGGCACCCCAGTAAATGCAACTGGAGAGTATAATAAATTGGTATTATTTATAGATGGTGGCACATTTTCTGGTGGAACATATTTTATAGATAACATAGACGATGGCTCCACAGAGATAGAAATACCACAGGTAGATGTTCAGTACACTGAGTTGGTTTGGGAAGATCAATTTGATACTCCAGGAGTTGTAAACCCATCCAAATGGCACCATCAAACACAAGTTATTATACCCGGTGTTGGTTGGGCTAATGGAGAAGAGCAGCATTATACCAACCGTATAGATAATTCTTTTGTGGATTCTTCAGGGTTCTTGCGTATCATCGCAAAACAAGAGACCTACACAGATCAGGGACTAACAAAGAACTACACCTCTGCTAGATTAAATTCTAAATTTGCATTTACCTATGGTAGGGTAGATGTAAGAGCAAAAATTCCTGTAGGGGCTGGAACTTGGCCAGCCATTTGGACATTGGGTAAGAATATAAATGAAGACGGAGCCTATTGGGACTCACAATATGGCACCACAAGTTGGCCTGCCTGTGGTGAGATAGATATGATGGAACACGGAATATTTCCTAACCAAGATATAAACTACATCAAGAGTTCTTTACACACCCCTTGCTGTCATGCTGGTAATCCAAATGGAGGAGGCACTATTGCATCAGATCTCGAAAATGATTTTCACGTATACTCTCTAAACTGGTCTCCAAACCAGATTACATTTTTACTCGATGGTGTTGGTTATTACACATACAATCCTGCAGTAAAAGATGATAGTAACTGGCCGTTCTATGAGGATCAATTTATATTATTAAACTTGGCTATGGGAGGTATTGCAGGAAATATTCCTTCTGGGTTTGACCAGGCCACTATGCTCATAGATTACGTAAAAGTGTATCAAGAAGAAGAATTAGCTGTTGGAGAAAATAGTGACCTACAGGATACCATAGTTGTGTATCCAAACCCTAGTAGTGATATCGTTTATATCCAAACACAAACAACTCCAAGCAACCTGCAACTTTTAGATCTATCTGGAAAGAGAGTAGTTACTAAGCTTGCAACTAGCAAAAGTATAGACGTGAGCAATCTAACTCCTGGAATTTACTTTTTAGTAATTACCACAAACAACCACCAGGTTGTCAAAAAAATAATGATTAATTAATTTGATATTCTTAGGTTAGCACCAGAGCGTTCCACTCTATAACCTAGCATAGGATAAAGCGAGGGCATTGTTTTGTGCTCTCCAGTTACAATATTGTAAGTATTATCCTCTCCAGGGCAAGGGCAAGTTGCCTCAATACCGTTTATTGTCATTCTTGAGCATTCACTCGGTATGTGATTTGGGTCACTAAGTTCAAAGGCGGTAAATAAATCATCGTTTAATCTATACACCACTATACCCCGAATTCCTTGACTTGTAATTATTGCAGATCCTCCAGGGAAATTAAGATCATTGTATTGAGGTAGGTTTAAATTTAGAGTAAAGTTAACCTGAGGGTTTATTAAATAGGGGTTGAATTGCCCTAACTGATCTTCGTCTGTGTTGCACCCCAAAAGCAGGATCAATATTCCAATACCCACACACATTTTTTTCATTTGTAATGATCATTTATTAGCGCCTCTAAAGTACAAAAATAACCTAACAAATAATTTTTAGTATATTTGTGGTACAAATCCCGTCCTGTATGGGATTTTTCTATTCCTGCCTTTATTGATGCAAATCAAAACTATATGGCAGGATTTTTTGACACATAGCTTGAAGATGAAGCACTAGCTATGCAAAAACTAATTTAAAAATTTTAAAGATGAGTAAAGTATCCTATTATACTCCTGAGGGATTAAAAAAACTAAAAGAAGAGTTGAACCAACTCAAGGATGTAGAGCGGCCAAAAGCCTCCAATGATATTGCAGAGGCCAGAGACAAAGGTGATTTGAGTGAAAATGCAGAGTATGATGCTGCAAAGGAAGCTCAAGGAATGCTAGAGATGCGCATCAGTAAACTAGAAGAAGTGGTGGCCAATGCACGTGTTATTGATGAATCCCAACTAGACATGAGTAAGGTACTTATTCACTCAACCGTGAAAATAAAAAACACAGCCAATGGCATGCAAATGACCTATAAATTGGTGGCCCAGAGTGAGGCAGATTTAAAAACTGGTAAAATTTCTGTAGACTCTCCAATTGGAAAAGGGCTCCTGGGTTGTCAGGTTGGTGATCTTGCCGATGTTGTTGTTCCTGCAGGGGTTATAAAATTTGAAGTAATTGAAATCACTAGAGAGTAATGCCCAGTATTTTTACTAAAATAATCAACAAAGAAATTCCTTGCTACAACATAGTAGAAAATGACCGCTTTATTGCCTTTTTAGACATAAATCCAAATGC
>CALKHF010000033.1 GCA_938092255.1 uncultured Flavobacteriales bacterium
TTTACCGATGCGATTATTGCTTCGGTAAAGGAAGGTAAACTTTCAATAAATCGTATTAATGAAGCTTGTCGTAAAATTTTAACAGCGAAGTTTAAATTAGGATTATTTGAAAACAGATTTGTAAATTTAGATAAAAAAGGAGCTTTATTATTTACAGACGAACATAAAAAAACAGCACTAGAATCAGCAAGAAATGGAATTGTATTACTTAAAAACAATGGGCTATTACCCTTACCTAAAACAATTTCAAAAAAGAAAATATTTGTAACAGGTCCCAATGCAAATAACCAATCTATTTTAGGAGATTGGCATGCCGCTCAGCCAGATGAAAACGTCACCACTATTTATGAGGGAATTAAAACATTGGGAGAAGCTAAAGGGTATGCCGTAGACTTTTTTAATTCAGGAGAAAATATTAGAAAGATTCAAAGTTCTAAAATTAAGGAGGCTGCAAAAAAAGCAAAAAATGCAGACTATGCGATTGTTGTTGTAGGAGACAATTCTATGCGATATAAATGGAAAGATAAAACGGCTGGTGAAAATATGGGGCGATCTAATCTAGATTTATTTGGAAAGCAATTAGACTTAGTGAAAGCAATTAAAAAATCGGGAACACCAGTAATAATTGTTTTGGTTAATGGAAAGCCAATTTCAGAACCTTGGTTACAAGAAAATACTCCTGCAATTATAGAATCGTGGGAACCTGGCAATATGGGGGGACAAGCTGTTGCTGAAGTTTTATTTGGAGACATAAATCCAAGTGGTAAATTACCATTAACTGTGGCAAGAAGTGTTGGGCAGTTAAGAATGATATATAATCACAAGCCTTCTGCTTATTTTCATAAATATGCTAATGAAAAAAACACCCCTTTATATCCTTTTGGATTTGGTTTAAGTTATACCAAATATAGTTATGGCAGCCCAAAATTATCAAGCACTACATTTAAAGAGAACGAAGAGGTAACCGTTACTGTTGAGGTGACGAATAGTGGGGATATGGATGGTGAGGAAATTATTCAATTGTATATCCGAGACAAAGTGAGCAGTGCCACACGACCCGTAAAAGAACTAAAAGGCTATCAGCGTGTAGCTTTAAAAGTAGGGGAAACAAAAACAGTAAGTTTCACTATTAATGCTGAAAGTTTAGCATTTTATGACATCAATATGACCTATTGTGTAGAGCCTGGTGAGTTTCTTATTATGACAGGATCTTCCTCAAAAGATAAAGATTTAAAATTAACTATCTTAGAGGTCAACAATAGAATTGAATTATAAAATGAAACATTTTAAATTTGTTGTCATAACATTTATTTTAGTTTTTTTAAGTTGTAAAGTAATAAAGGAAAACAAGACGTTGGCAACTACCAAAAAAAACGTACTATTTTTAATGATAGACGATTTACGGCCAGAGTTAAGTGTTTATGGACAAAATCAAATTAGTAGTCCAAATATTAAAGCGTTAGCTGAATCTGGTGTCACCTTTAATAGAGCCTATTGTAATGTGCCAGTTTGTGGAGCCTCTAGAGCAAGTATTTTAACAGGTGTTAGACCTACAGCAGATCGTTTTTTAAAATATAATGCTAGTATCACAAAGGAAACTCCAACCATTCTGACATTGGTAAAGCATTTCAAAAATCAAGGATATACCACCATTAGTAATAATAAAATAACTCATTTAAAGAAAGATATTAAAGACTGGGATGAGGAATGGTATCCTTACGGTAAAGGTTGGCGTGATTATCAATCTAAAGAGAATATAAATTTAGAACACAACGATCAACACGGATATGCTTACGAACAACCAGATATTCAAGACGATGCTTATTATGATGGAAAAACGGCAAATAAATCAATTTTAGATTTAAAAAAATTAAAAGCAGAAGGGAAACCATTTTTTATGGCTGTTGGGTTTGTTAAACCTCATTTGCCCTTTAATGCCCCAAAAAAATATTGGGATTTATACAAGGCATCTGAAATTATCTTACCGAAGAATAGTTCTTTTCCAAAGTCTGCACCAGAAATAGCCAACCATTTATGGGGAGAATTACGTTATTATAAGGATATTCCTAAAAAAGGACAAGTTTCTGATTTCGTTGCAAAAAAACTTATTCACGGCTATTATGCTTCTGTAAGTTATATGGATGCCCAGGTTGGAAAAGTTTTAAAAGAACTTAAAGATTTGGGATTAAAAGACAATACTATTGTTGTTTTAGTGGGAGATCATGGTTGGAGTTTAATGGAACACGGACTATGGGTAAAACACAGTAATTTTGAAGTGGCTCTTAGAGTTCCTTTAATAATAAGTGCACCCAATATACCAAAAGACAAGTGCAGTAATTCTATTGCTGAATTGATAGATCTATATCCAACGATGTGCGAATTAGCAAGTATTCCTATTCCAACCCATATAGATGGCGGATCTTTGGCTGAAGCTTTAAAAAGTCCTTCAAAAATATTTAAAAATACAGCTTTGGCGCGTTATCAAAAGGGGGAAACTTTAATTGCCGACAATTATTTTTATACAGAATGGCAAAGAAAGGACAAAACCATATCTAAAATGTTATTCGACCATAACAATGATCCAAATGAAAATAGAAATTTAGCAATTGAAAAACGTTACAAAAGGATTGTAGATAGTTTAAGTCATATTTTAAATAAAAAAATTAAATCATGAAAAATAATACACTCATTTTCATAAGTATTTTAATTA
>CALKHF010000034.1 GCA_938092255.1 uncultured Flavobacteriales bacterium
TCAGTTGCGCCACGAGGCCTTTTTGACTTATGGTTCGCGACTACATACTTTTTGTATCAGTTGCACCACGAGGCATTAATTGGTGCAAAGATAAACTATTTGTATGAATACAATCAACTCTTTAGGGGAATCATTTAAAAAATAATATATTTGAATTGTGAGAGTAATTGTTCTTCTTTTTATTATGATATGTACATCAGTACCGGCTCAAAAAAAAGCCATCAAGGTATTGTTAAAAGGAGATAAGAAGCTTGAAAAATTTGATACTTTAGGAGCTCTGGACATGTATCAAAAGGCTTTATACATGGATACCACCTTAGCCGATAGCTACGCTAAAATATCTGACATCTATGTTTACCAAAGAAAGTACGACAAGGCTTTAAACTTGCTAAATACAGGACTTCGCATCACAATGGATGTTCCAAAGGACCCGGAATCCATTTCACATTTATACTCAATCCGTTCATTTCTTCACTTCAACATGAATAAATATGGATCAGCTATTACCGATCTTGACCAGGCCATTTTACTCAATAAAACAAACCCTAATTATTTCTACATGCGTGCGCTTATAAGAAGGATGAATGGTGATGAAAAAGGCTGTTGTAAGGATTTGAGAAAGGCTATCGCACTGGGAATGGATAGCGCCAAAGTATATAGAGAGAACTATTGCAATTAATTCTTTATAGTTCGTAAATTTGCTAAAAATTTTCATGAAATTTAATCTATCAGAAATAACTGATCTCATTCGATCAAGGCGATCAATAAGACCCGAGTCCTTTTCAACAAGAAAGATTCAACGTGATCAAATTGAGCTAATGCTCAACAATGCCCAGTGGGCACCAAATCATGGAAAGACAGAGCCTTGGCGTTTCATTGTTTTTGAATCAGAAAATTCCCGAAGAGATTTAAGCCAAGAATTAGGGAAGATTTATCTTCAAGAAACTGCAAACAATGAGCAAAATGATGCAAAATTGGCCAAACTCATCAGAAGACCACTCATTTCTTCCGTTGTTGTTGCTGTTTGCATGTACCGACAAAAGGAAGAGCGAATTCCTGAAATTGAAGAAATTGAAGCAGTGGCTTGCGCTGTTCAAAACATGCAACTAACAGCAACGGCATATGGTATCGGCTCATTTTGGTCATCACCAAAAATCATATACACGGATTTGATGAATCAATTCTTAGAACTTGAAAATAAAGACAAATGCCTTGGGTTAATTTATCTTGGCTATTCTAAAGATGAATGGCCGAAATCACATCGTAAACCACTTGAGTACAATACTACATGGAAAACCCAATAGAACATCTGGATCTTGGTTTTGTAAATTATACCCAGCACCCTACAAATCCAAAGTATATGGTTTATCGATTTACCGATGTCAATCGCGCGAATCACTTTAGAGAATTACTGAATGAAAACAAAATAGAATTTCAAGAAGATACTCAAGAGAAAAAACAACAGACCTATACCCTTTTTGCCATTCATCAAAAGAATTACAAGAAAACGATGAAAATGAATTTTGAAGTGGAAAAAAAACACAAAAAACCCATTATTCCCTTTCGATTTTTGAGATGGACGGTGGTTCTATTTGGGATGGGCATACTACTTTTAAGTATTTTGAGTTATTATAAACACATGGAACATCTTAAAGAACAAACAGAAATTCATAAATGAAAGAAGTAGGGATATTATTTATTTTTATTTCTTTTTTGGGCCATTCTCAATCGAATAAGGTTCCCTCCTATTTTGGTGTGCAATACCAATCTGTCATTCCCAATAATATTCTTGGTGGCAAATCCTTGTCATTCTCTGAAGAGTCTTTTAATAGCTCCATAAACCAAAGCATTGGTTATTCAATGGGGGCTACAGTTAGGTTCGGTATTACTGAATTAATTGCTTTTGAGACGGGTATCAATTTTACAAAAAGGAACTTCAATATTAACATGGAGGTCCCCGATTCAAATCTTTACGTATCTGACAATGCTTCTTTTATAGAATACAACATCCCTCTAAACTGTTTGATTTACATAAAAATGAATAAAAAATGGTATGCGAATGCATCTTTGGGTATTGCTGCTGTATATAAACCTTCAAGCATTGGAAAACAAATTAATCCTGAGGGCCTTCATTCATTTATTTATGATGGTTATGTTGATTTTAGAAAAAAAATAAGCGCTGATTTTAATGCAAATATCGGATTCGAATATCGGACTAAAAAGTCAGGATTCTTCTACTTAGGAGGGTCCATTAGAGTGCCGTTTTCTCCGTTATTCATTATACTTACAAGGTATCAAAATCAAGGATACAACCTAACTACTATTGATGAGTTAAATGGCTCCTACCTTTCCATCGACTTAAAATACTTTTTCCCCATTACCAGAAGCAGTGGATCAACATTTAAACCAGGTCCTATTGAATAGAATTGACAAACTCGTTAAAGAACTTAATCTAAAAAAGCATCCTGAAGGTGGCTTTTATGCAGAGAATTACCGCTCAAAACTAAAAACTGAAGATAAAAATGGGGTATTAATGACCTCCATTTATTTTTTACTGACCTCGGAAAATGTTTCCAATTTTCATCGCATTAAAAATGATGAATTGTGGTTTCACCATGAAGGTAGTCCCATTTCAATTCATACCTTGGAGAAAGGGATGCATAAAGAATATATACTAGGCAAGGCACATGGTTCTGAGTGCAGACCTTATCATTTAATTAAAGGCAACACCATTTTTGGGAGCTCAGTTCTAGAAACAGATTCATACGCCTTGGTCTCATGTGTTGTATCGCCAGGTTTTGAATTTAAAGAGTTTGAATTATTCAGTAAAGAGCAACTGATAAAGGAATTCCCGAAAGAAAAGGATATTATTGAATTACTGACCCCCTAAGGCTGACAAACCAAAGTATCAGACCAAGGTGAAAATCCTGCCCAAACGCCCAAAGCACCCCCCTCTATATTTGAAGGAATATTTGTTGGGGTTGCAAAAGGATTTCCAGCTGTATACATTTGATTGTATTTCTTTTCAAAGAAATCAAACTCGGCCTTGCCAAGCTTAGATAGCTTTACCAAAATCGTATCCCCTTGTTCGTAATAACCACGGTAATCATCACTCACAGTTTCATCGAAGAAGTTAATGGGGTTTTCGTAAGCAAATTCAAAGGTCAATCCATCGAAGAAAGCGTCATCAAAAAATGGCCCGAAAGGTTTGTAAAAGAGCGGGTCTTGCGTTCCGTCAGGTAAAACATTCAGCCTTTTCACTTCCCAACGATATGCATCGTTTAATCCTGTGGGGTCGTTTAAAACAGCCCACGACCAACCATGACTTTCTAATGGTGGCTCAGGTTTCCAGTAAAGAGAATCCAATGAGGTCGGGTCTAAGATACTCGTAACGGATGAATAACTCTCGCCATTCACCTCTACATTGAGTGTGTACGTTTTACCCACCTCTCCAACAATTTGTGTAGAAAAGTAACCGCAAAGATTTAAAGTCACCAATTGGTCTACCGGGATCCCAAAAAAGGCTGCAGCTATTTCTTCAGTACCTGGAGGCAGGTTGTCTGTGCAAATCTCAACAAGTGTATCATTAATACTGCCATCTGAAACCACAACAGTCGCTCCAGAAACAAAACCATTTAGATATGCCTCTAAATTCGTTGGAGAATAAATATTTGCCGTGCTTGAAAGCAATACAATAGCTGGCTGATCAGTTTCAATCACGCCATCAATCACGATCTGTTCTTCATAGCCTGGTATATCAATTTGAACCTCTTTGGTACATGAGGCAATTGAAATACAAATAAAAATGTAAATTATTCTTTTCATTTAAAATTCAAAATTCCAAGTCACGCTTGGTATTATAGGAAAAAGTGATACTTGTTTTACTGTTAGCTGAAAGTCTCCGTCAAGAAAGTCTCCGTCATTATCGACATACAAGAAAAATGGATTTGCTCTATTATAAACATTGTAGATGGAGAAAGCCCAATTGCTTTTAAATTTCTTTTTCACCCGAATGGTTTCGCCTGTAACGTCCGTTTTGGTTTTATAGGCCTTACTGTATAGAATTGCACTCAAATCAAGTCGATGGTAAGGCGCCATTCGTGTAGAATTTCTTGCTCCATAATTAAACAACAAGTTCTGCTCTTGCACATACCAAGATGACGGCAAGGTTAATGTATTTCCTGTGGCATAAACAAATGAGGTACTGAAGGTCCACCTGTCATTCATCTTATAACTTCCAACAATACTTAAATCATGACGCCGATCGTATTTCGCTGCGTAAAGATTTCCATCATTTAAGTCTGGGAATAAACGGTCAGACTTCGCCCATGTATACCCTATCCACCCCGTAAACTTTCCTAAAGACTTTTTAATAAAAAATTCAATTCCATATGACCATCCTTCGCCGAAAACCAATAAATTGTCCGTGTTGTCATTCACATTGTCACCAGGAAGTGCTCCTTCCTTGTATTCAATCATGTTATTCATCTTTTTGTAGTAAACCTCTACTGATGTTTCAAGTATGTCGTCAAAAAAGTTTTTAAAGTATCCAACACTCGCCTGATAACCAACCTGAGGTTTTGCAATATCGGTTGTTGGATACCAAATATCTGTTGGTAAAGAAACAGCGCTGAGAGCCGTGAGATGAACGTACTGGTAATTATAAGAATAACCCGCCTTAATCGAACTATTATCAGGCAACAACCATCTAAGTGATAAGCGAGGCTCCAAACCGTGATAAAATTGTATTAAGTCCCCGTTAGGATATTGAATGGTACTATCAGCCGCACCAATACCTCCATTAATGTATCGCGTAAATGGACCTACATGATGATACATGCTGTATCTAAGTCCCATATTAATCTTGAGCTTGTCATTTACTTCAAAATCATCCATTAAGTACAAGGCAGACTCATGAGAAAATAATTTTTGCGCCTCCCCTGTATCAAAGACTACCGAATCTGATTCAGCGGAAACACTCGTTGGCGTGAATGTGTGAAAGATGTGATTTGCTCCCCACTTAATAGAATGTCTAGGATTAGGAAAATAAGAAAAGTCTACTTTAGAACCTATATCCCTAACACCAGATAAGAGATTGAATCTGAATTGATCTTGAGCAGAGCCAAACTGAAACATGTAATCAGATACAGTTGTAGTTACATTCATGAAAAGTTTGTTGGAGAAAAGGTGATTCCATCTAAGTGCGGCAATCCCGTTACCCCAAGGCATATTAGCGCTAAATCCACCTTCGGTGTCTGAAAAATTAAAAACATCCTTACCGTAATAACCACTTAAAAAAATTCGATCTTTATCCGACAATTTATAATTAAACTTTGCATTTAAATCATAAAAAAAGTAGCTGGAGCCTGCGAAAGCTGAGGTGTCAGGAATAAAGGCTTTCATCAGAATGTCAATATAGGTTCGACGTCCCGAAATGATAAAAGAGCCCTTGTCTTTTTTCAAAGGACCTTCAACAGTCAATCGTGAAGATATTGCTCCAATTCCCCCTTTAACCTTAAATCTTTTATTGTTCCCTTCATTCATGTTTACTTCCAGAACTGACGACATTCTGCCCCCATAATTAGCAGGCATGCCTCCTTTGATAAGATTCACGCTCTTAACGGCATCAGAATTGAAAACCGAAAAGAATCCGAATAGATGCGCGGCATTATAAACAACTCCCTCATCTAATAATACAAGATTTTGGTCTGGACCTCCTCCTCTCACATAAAAACCTTGGCCTCCTTCAGCAACGGAAGAAACGCCAGGAAGCAGCTGAATGGTTTTCACGACATCCACCTCTCCCATGAAAGCAGGCAATGCCTTTATACTCTCAATGTCTAATTTAATTTCACCCATTTGGGTTGACTTCACGTTTTCTCCTTTTTTACCATTCACGATAACCTCCTCGAGGTCTTGGGTGTTTGAACCTACCTCGATGTTAAGGCTTAGGTCCTCGGTCAGTGAAATTTCTCGAGATTCTGATGGGTACAGTGCGGATCTAAATTCAACAAGATAAACACCTGCATTTACTGTCAGTGAATAAAAACCATAAGTATTTGTTATGGCTCCTTTATTGATTTTAGGAATGAATACTTTAACCCCTATTAGTGCCTCTCCGCTTTTTGAATCTGTAACATACCCGCTCAACGTATGCGTTTCTTTGTTTTGAGAATAAACAGGGACAATAAAAACAAAGACTAAAAAAACCAGAATAAATTTCATTGAAGCATTAATTTAAATTCCATTTGAAATATTTAAATGCAAAGATATCAACACAATCAGAAACAAAATGTTTACATATGTTATTTTTACAAAAATAAATTACTCGAAAGCTTTTGTGAGATGAAAGAAATGAGAAAAACATGCTATTTAAACAGTAATGATGGAACAGGCACCCTTGCTTTTGGTGATGGACCTTATCTTCGAATAGACGCTCCAGCATGTTTCAGTGAGATTGATCAATTCACGTTAGACCATGAAAACTCATACATTTTCGCCTTGTTATCCTATGATTTAAAAAATGGCATTGAAAATTTAAGTTCAAATAATCCTGATGATACAAAATTTCCCGCAGTCATTTTATGGTGTCCTGAGTTTGTAGTTAAAGTGAGTGATTCCGGGTATTTATACGTTCATGGAAAGGAACGGTCCGGACATGATGATTTTATTCGATCAATTGTAGATGATAATACACGGTCAGATATGAATGAAACCGTTTCCTTCATTCCTCGAACGTCTAAAAAGAAATATTTAGATACCGTAAATAAGCTCAAAGAACACATCCAAAAAGGAGATATTTACGAAATCAACTATTGCCAAGAATATATATCATATAATACTGATATTAAGGATATTAAAAACACATATCTAAACCTTAATAATATTACAAGATCACCTTTTTCCTGTATGTTTGATTCTGATGAGTTTACTTTATTTTCGTGCAGCCCTGAAAGATTTATTAAAAAAAATGGCTTCAATCTGATAACACAGCCGATTAAAGGAACAGCAAAGAGAGGAACAAATGAGAATGAAGACAAATTTTTAATCAATAACTTAAAGAATGACCCAAAGGAAAGGGCTGAAAATATTATGATTGTTGACCTCATGCGAAATGATCTTTCAAAAGTGGCTGAAAATAATTCAGTAAAAGTTGATGAACTGTGTGAGATTTACTCCTTTGAAACTGTTCATCAGATGATCTCAACGGTTTCTTGCAAAGTAAAAAAAGAGTACTCATTTGTAGATATTTTAAAAGCAACATTTCCCATGGGTTCAATGACAGGTGCTCCCAAAATTAGCGCCATGGAGCTTATTGAAGAACACGAAGATTTTAAACGAGGATTGTATTCTGGTTCGGTAGGCTACATCTCTCCAAATGGAGATTTTGATTTTAATGTGATCATAAGATCCATGATTCACAATAAAAATCTAAAAACACTTTCCTGCTCCGTCGGAAGTGCAATTACTGTAAAATCTGACGCTGAAAAGGAATACGAAGAGTGTCAAATAAAAATTAAAAAAATGATTGATGTCTTCAAGCATTGAAAGTAGCATTCAAGAATTCAAACGGCGGCATGGGATTAAAGACAGCTGTATGTTTATTGTAGGCGTTAGCGGAGGACACGACTCTGCAGTGCTTCTTCATGCACTTAAAACCATTCATTCCAATATAACCGTGGCTCACATCAATTACATGCTGAGGGGGCAAGACAGCATCGAAGATGCCAAGCTTGTGGAAAGCATAGCCCGAAGCTATGGATTGCCTTTTGAGAAGCTTGTGTTTGATTTGCAGGCAGATCTTGATGTAAATGGTGGCAACCTCCAAGAAAAAGCCCGGGACACCCGATACTCGTTTTTTGATTCCCTAATCCATAAGTATAAGGATGCCAAGCTGGCTCTTGCTCATCACCAAGATGATCAAATTGAAAATTTTTGGATGCAAATGGCTCGTGGTGGTGGAATTAGAGCCATGTCTGGAATGAAAGAAGTCAATAGAAATATTATCAGACCTCTTCTTTCCTTTTCTAAAGCTGAGCTTTCGGCATATGCCTCTAAGCATGATATTGAATGGCGTGAAGACAATTCTAATAAACACAATACTTATACCAGGAATATTTGGAGAAATATATTGATTCCAAAGCTCACAAAAACCATTCCTCACATCAATGACTCTGTAGCTATGCTTCAAGGTGTTTTTAGAATCCAAGTAGAAGCCGATGAGTGTTTTGCTGAGTCAAAAACCAATGATAAAATGGATAGCTTTATCCTTACTTACAAGGAAATGGCTGTAATTAATTCCAATCAGTGGATCGAATTGTTAAACCAGCTAAAAATCCCATTGTCTCTTGCCTTATCCATTGCCAAATTGCCGATAGCCCCAAATGGAAAGAAAATACTCATTAATAAACAAAGCTCTATGTATAATTCAATTTGGAGAGAAGAAACAGGCTTGTATTTTCAATCATCAAATGAATACGCATCAGCGCCACCCAAACTCATTATTTCCGAGGCATTACTTTTACCCTCTCATTTCAAAAAGGATGAGTTTTATTTTGATAAAGCTTTAATTGTTGGAGAAGTCAGAATTCGAAAATGGCAAGAAGGAGATCGCATTCAACCGATCGGCTTCAAAGGCTCAAAGCTAGTATCTGACATCTTGAAAGACGCAAAAACTCCCCTTAGATTAAAAACAAATCAATACTTGCTCATTGACGATGAAAAACCCCTTGCGCTTATAGATCATTGCGTTGACAGAAGAGCCATCTCAAAAACAGCACCCTGTGTGAAAGTAAAAATTAATCGATAAATAAAACAATCCCTATTTATTCGTTAGAATATAACTTATGACTTCTGCCCTGATTTGGATTGTAGTAAATGAAACAATTTACAAACAACACAAGTGACGAACATTGAATAGTTATCAGTAATTTTCCGAAATGTTAAGAGCAACACTTTGAACTTTCTAAAAAACACATCAAAAAATTGGAACACGATAGCGCTGGTCTCATCGATTTTTCTCTTTCTATTTTTCTTTTTTGGATATCATCATGTTTTATTTAGAGGACCGTTCGGTATGCATTTTATGCGACAAACAGATAGCCTATCATTTGTTTCTCAATATTTCAACAATGGCTTTCATTTTTTTGACCCACAACTCTTTAATTTAAAGAACATTGATGGCAGAGCCGCATGCGAATTCCCAATACTGTATTACATTACCTCTCTGCTTTATTTGATTCTTGGTAAGAAGCTATTTCTTTTAAAATTTATTCACCTACTTATATCATTTACAGGCTTGTTCTATGTTTATCGATTGTCTTACTTGATCTTAAAGGACCATTTATATGCTATTCTTATCACACTTTTTCTTTGCACATCAACGGTTTTTAATTTTTATGCGTTTAATTACCTGCCCGATGCACCTGCATTAGGTTTTATTTTTATTGCTTGGTTTTATGCTTTTCAGTTTTCTCAAAATGGAGAAAAAACAGCATTGGTAAAGACTTTTGTTTTCTTTACTCTAGGAAGCTTAATTAAAGTAACTTATCTAATTAATCCTATTGCTTTTATCGCATACTTTATATACCTACAAATTTTTCAAAAACAAGCCGTCGGAGCACTTCGGTATAATGCGTCAATATATAAATGGGGTGCAATCAATCTACTTCTTGTGCTCAGTTGGAATGCATATATGTTGTATTATAATCAGCAATATGATTCTCACTCATTTAATACTACTGCACTACCTATTTGGGAGCTAAACAATCATAATATTGCACTTACCTGGGATTACATGATGAATTTTTGGTACTCCTCCTACTTCGCGCATTCCTCTTTTCATTTTTTATTGATATTGTTCATTTTTCAAATTATATACATCAAAAAAAGCAATTACAACCTCTCCTTACTAACAGGATTCATGTTCATTGGAACCCTTTCTTTTGGCTTATTGTTTTACGCTCAATTTAAAGATCACGATTACTACTTTTTAACATTTATGCCACTCATCATTCTCTTACTTATTAGTGGAATCAATACTTTCAAAAACGTAAGTTCCGATATAAATCTTCATCGATTGGTGAAAGCTATTCTATTTTTGATCATTGTTGCAGGAATCAATTATTCTAGAAACAAATTGGATGACCGTTATCATCTAGGAATAAATACATACTCCCAAACCGGACTACTCATTGATGAATACAGGGAATCGTTTGAGCAATTAGACATTCCAAAAAATGCAAAAATAATACTCGCCCCAGAGCCCTCGCAAAACGGGGGACTTTTTTACCTAAACCGAATGGGCTGGACAATTTCTTCGATTGAGGATGTAACCAAAAAAAAACTTGTTGAGCTCAAACAAAAAGGTGCAAATTACTTGATATTAATTTCTTCAGACAATAAAGCATTTTTAAATGCAAAAACTGAAGGTAAGGTCATTTTAAGAAATAAGGATTTGTCTGTTATTCAATTTCAGTGATTCATTGCATCATTTATTTTGTATTTTGAGAGCCCAATTAATTCTTAGATTTTAAACTCAATCTAATTTTAAATCATATAATGTTTAGGAAATTCTGTTTGACAATTTTATCCTTTATGATTTTATCATTTGGTGTTCATGGTCAAGCTAAAGGACAAAAACCTAAGCTAAAGAAATCAGATATAGGAAGTACAATAATAGGCCAATGGACTTATCAGCAAGATTCCATCATTTCTTCATTGAGATATATTAAAACTGACTCTATAAATCCAAAAAAAAGAGGATTAATATTCTATAAAGACGGTAAATTCAAACAACAAATAGAGTTTGGTTGTCAAATGCCACCATCAGAACAATACTTTATTAAAGATGGGATTTGGAAGTTTCAGAGGAATCAAATCATCATTCGTTACAACGAACCTAATTTTCAAAATGAGCGAATGAGACTTATCGAATTAAATGAAAAAACACTCAGATTTATCTGGAAATAAGTTCAAAATTTAGATTGAAATATAAAGTAATAATTTTTCGGTATTTTTAGCCACCTTAAATTTTAAAACAAAATGATTATGAAGAATATTTTAGTAGCGCTATCGCTTTTTGTAGGAATGTTTGTCCATGCAGACGAAGGCATGTGGTTCCTCATGTTTCTTGATCGATTAAATCAACGAGATATGGAAAAAATGGGGCTTCAGCTCACATCGGAGGAAATCTATAGCATTAACAATTCCAGCTTAAAAGATGCAATTGTTCAATTCAATGGAGGATGTACAGCAGAGCTTGTTTCAAGTGAAGGTCTAGTCCTCACAAATCATCACTGTGGATACAGTGCAATTGCAGAGCTTTCAACTCCAGAAAATGATTATTTGACCAACGGTTTTTGGGCAGGAAACAAGCAAGAGGAAATGAAACCCAACTCTCTATTTGTTCGCTTTTTCGTTCGAATGGATGATGTGTCAGATCGAATCCTTGGTGTGCTTAACGATGAAATGACTGAAAAAGAAAGGAGTGAAGCAATTAAAGCCGAAACTGCGAAAATAGAAGAAGAAAATAGTGATGGTGGCAAATATGTAGTTAGTGTGCGTTCATTTTTCCAAGGAAATGAATACTACTATTTCGTATATCAGGATTACAAAGACGTAAGACTTGTTGGCACACCTCCGGCAAGTGTAGGTAAATTTGGTGGCGACACAGACAATTGGGAATGGCCACGTCATACTGGAGACTTCTCAATGTTTAGGGTCTATGCGGATGCTGATGGAAATCCTGCTGAATACTCAACAGACAATGTTCCTTTAAAGCCAAAACATCACCTTCCAGTAAATATCCAAGGAATTGATAAAGATGATTTTGCCATGATTCTCGGTTATCCAGGTAGAACCAACCGATGGCTGCCAGCCGGCGGAATCGATCAAAATGTGAAATTCGCTTACCCAGCTTGGGTTGAAGCTTCTAAGCAAGCCATGGACGTCATGAAAAAATACATGGATAAAGATGACGGCGCTAGACTAAATTACGCTTCCAAATATGCCGGTGTTGCCAATTACTGGAAAAACCGACAAGGAATGATTGATGCATTAACTAAATTTCAAACTGCCGCATCAAAGGCAAAGAATGAGTCGAAATTTAACAAATGGGCCAGTAAGAAAAAGAATTCATCTTATTCGAATGTAATAAAGGATATCAATGATTATTATGCCTTGACTAATGACAAAGCCAGACATGACAACTACTTACGAATGGTTTTTAGAGGTTCTAAATTTGCGACTATTTCTCGAAGTCTTGGTCGGGTCTTATCTAAATACTCTGATGATCCGAGTACCATTGATATTGCAGACAATGCTATTGATGATTTTATCGCCACAACAGATCTTAATCTAGAAATGGATATGCTTAATGAAATGCTTTCTTTGTACACAAAAAAGGCCGATTACACCTTGCCTGAATTTCTTGATGAGTATTCTATGGGATTAAATATTTCATTGGATTTATATATTGAATCGATTCTTGAGCTTAGTATTTTTACTTCTGAAAAAAGATTAAATGCCTTTTTAAGCGTTCCGAGTAAGGAACTATTAGAAAGTGATCCTTTAATGGTTTTGTCAAATGAGTTAATTGCTCATTATTTTTCAACAGACACCAAAATCGAGGAGGCAGAGCAAAAGTTTGAGAGAGCCTATCGTTTACTTGTAGACGGAATGAGGAAATCCGGATTAAGCCCTGTAATCTATCCTGATGCAAATTCTACCCTAAGATTGACTTATGGTAAGGTTAGTCCTCTACCCTATGATAAAAGCAATGATGCAAAGGAAAACTATTACACTACCCTAAAAGGCACTGTTAAAAAGTTTGTGAAAGATGATCCTGAATTTGATCTTCCTCAAGGGCTTATCGATTTATATGAATCAAAAGATTTTGGCCCCTATGCTGATAAGGCTGGATATATGCCAGTGAACTTCTTGACGAATAATGACATCACTGGCGGAAATTCTGGTTCTCCAGTGCTTAACGGAAAAGGGGAGCTTATTGGTTTGGCCTTTGATGGCAATATTGAAGCAATGGCTGGTGATGTTATCTTCGACAACAAACTTCAAAAAACCATAAATGTTGATATCCGTTACGTATTGTTTTTAATTGATAAATATGCTGGAGCCAAGCATATTGTAGAAGAAATGACGGTGATCAAATAATTGTATTACACTCGACTAAAAAGCTCTGCTGTGCAGGGCTTTTTTTTAGTTGTAAATATCTGAAAGCATAGATATATGCAAAAGCGCTTTACCTATTTCTTTTTCAGAAAGCTCATTGTGAAAAGTTGAAACACCTATTTCATTAAGCAAAACCGAATAGATTTTTCCAGATTCATTTTTTTTATCATTGTACATAAGCTCAATGATTGATTTGGTATCCTCATCTGAAAACTTAATAAAGGGATAGACCCTTGTTAACACACCCTCTATTTGCTTATACTCTTCTTTAGATAGATCGCCTCTATCCATTGACAAATAGGCTTCGGCACACATTCCTAGAGCAACTGCATGTCCATGAGAGATCGGAACAGACTCTAAAAAATAACCTTCAATAGCATGCCCCACTGTATGTCCAAAATTTAATAATTTGCGATCTGCCTTTTCATAAAGATCTCCATCTACAATATCGACTTTAATCTGTATGCACTTTACAATAACATCAATATTAGAAAAATCACTTTCCTTCGAAAAATCTTTAATCTCTTCAAACAAAAACTTATCCCTAATTAGCGCATATTTTAACATTTCAGCATACCCATTGTAAAACTCCGCCTCCGGTAACGTTCCCATGAAAATCGGATCGACAAAAACACGTTTCGGAGCAGTAATCGTTCCAAGCTGATTTTTATATTGATTTAGGTCTATTCCATTCTTACCACCAATAGAAGCATCAATCATTCCGAGTAATGAAGTTGGAATATGAATGAAATCCATGCCTCTTTTATATACTGATGTAAGAAAACCGCCCATATCTGTAACTACTCCTCCTCCAAGATTCAAAACCAAATCTTTGCGACCAAATCCGTATTCGGAAAAAGCATTCCAAACCTGCATGCAAACCTCCATCACCTTATTTTCCTCCCCAACAGGAAGTAGAATGATTTCTGATTTTTTTAATTGAGGAAAAGTTGTAATTAAAAACTCCAAACACAGGTCATGCGTGTTTTGATCGACTATAATAATTACCCTTTTATCGGAATAATCATCTAAAATCTCTCCAAGCGATGACTCTGCGATGCTACCGACCTCTATATCCTGAATTGGACTGGAAATGATTTTCATTCTATAAAAAAATTGAATCAAATATACTGAATATTCGAGCCGGATTTCATAATATGTAAAAACACATTATTTTTACGGAGTGTTAAATTTCAATGATACAAATATAGCCTTCAAGGTTAAGTCGAATAATGATTTAAAAAGAGCGTATTGGCTATTTCGCATAATCGGCTCTCCCTTAATCGTTAAGCTAGGTAAATTCTTTATGATTGTTGCTTTAAAGCTTCGGTTACCAGTGAGCTTTATTATAAAAAGAACCATTTTTAAGCAGTTTTGTGGAGGAGAATCAATACAAGAATGTTCTTCTACCATTGAAACCCTTGGCAAGTATAAGGTTGGTACAATCTTAGATTATTCAGTAGAAGGTAAAGTTGAAGAAGATGACTTTGATCAAACCACCAGAATTATCATTGAGACTATTGAAAAAGCTGCTCAAGAAAAAAACATTCCTTTCGCGGTATTTAAGATTACAGGAATAAGCAAGTTTTCATTACTAGAAAAAGCATCTATTGATGTCAATCAACTCACAAGAGACGAAGCCACTGAGCTAAATAAGGTAAAGAATAGAATCGACAGCATATGTTCTTCTGCAAAAAAACGAAACGTACCCGTATTTATTGATGCAGAAGAAACTTGGGTTCAAGACATAATCGATCAATGGGCGTTCGATATGATGCTTTTATACAATAAAGAAAAATGCATTGTCTATAACACCATTCAAATGTATAGACATGATCGATTGGCTTTTTTAGAGGATTGTCTTAAAAAGACTAAAAAACACAACATCTCATACGGCATAAAACTCGTGAGAGGTGCCTATATGGAGAAAGAAAGAAATCGAGCAGAAGAAATGGGATACCTATCTCCTATTCAAATTGACAAAGAATCTACTGATCGTGATTATGATTTGGCACTAGATTACATCTTGAAAAACATTAATTATTTATCGCTAGTTGCTGGTACTCATAATGAATACAGTTCTAAAAAACTTGCCTTATCATTGGAGAAACACAATATAACTAAAGACGACTCGAGAATATTTTTCGCACAGCTCCTCGGGATGAGTGATCACATTTCTTTCAACCTTGCAGATCACAGTTATAATGTTGCAAAATACGTTCCATTTGGGCCCATTAAGGAGGTTATGCCTTATCTTTTAAGAAGAGCTGACGAGAACACTTCCGTAGCTGGACAAACTGGACGAGAATTGGGCTTAATTAAATCAGAGCTACAAACCAGAAAGACTAATTCGAAACTTTAACCAGTTTTATCAAAGCCTCTTCAATTCGGGCATAGTAAAAACCATCGTTGAATACCGAAAGGTCAATAACCCCATTTTTTAAAAGAACACATTCGGAAATCAAATGACCCAATGCATCATAAACACGAATTTTTTTTGGCAGCTCAGAGTTGGATTTAAACAAGAATTTTCCTTTTGATGGATTAGGATAAATACGCATTTCTCCCGCAATACTTTCAGTTACTCCCACCAAGGTATCAATCGTGTAATAATCCGCTGTCAAAGGAAATGAACCATCTGGCCCTGATTTAAATAAAAACAGATTACTTCCTCCACTCATCGGGTAAGTGGTTTGCCCAACGGCTATAAACCCTCCGTCACTTGTTCCTAATATTTGCCCCGTACGATCCAAGCCCGCATTATTTATTGTAGAGAAATTATTCATCCATACCAAGCTATTCGGAGTGTAATAGGATAAATACACATCATAATCATCTTGGAAAGTAAATTGATTGATTTTTCGTTCTCCGACAACTGGCATATTAACGCTTGATATATAGCAAATTTCATCTCCTATGTGATTTCGAATTTCACTCACATCAATCTCTGTTTTCTCAGTCAGAACATTACCATCAAAATCAATTACAGCAGAATACTGGTCATGATCCTCTTCCGTTAAGATTCTACTGCCAACAACATAAACTTTCTCATTGCCTAAAGAAACATCATTTATCACATATTCGCCCGATAGATTGCCTAATGTTTTAAACCAAAAAACATCTCCTGCCATATTTAACTTCATTAAAAAACCCTTTGTTATAAGTGAGTCACTAGAATAATATGAACCACCGATTATAAATAGACTATCCTGAACACTTATTATTGAGCTTGCCTCTGCAGATTCGTAATCAGAAACGGTTTGAGACCATAGCTCATCTCCGTTGGTATCCATTCGCACCATGAAAAGCTTTTTATTGGCATCCGAAGCGCTTTGAGAATATCCAACCATAAAGATTGAAGTATCATTTCCAAACACAGCATCATTGAAAAATTCCCAAGCCGAATTGATTCCAAAGCTTTTTTGCCATATTTCATTTCCAAATTCATCCGTGTGTAGAACCAATCCGTTATAATCACCATTGCCAATGGAATTGGTGTAACCAATCGCAAAAACTCCAACAGATTGATTATAAAGAATCCTACTCGCACCATCAGATTCAAATCCACCGTATTGATTACTCCAATCATATGTTCCGGCACTGTCAACCTTGAGCAATACCATCTGTGTGCTTCCACCCCAACTTGTACTTGAGCCACAAATTAAAAACGACGAATCCGTGTATTCCGCAACTCCCTTGCCAATATCAAATCCATTGCTTGAATACAATTTATAAAATTTGGATTGCGCAAAATAAGCGGCCGAAATAAAAATAAAATAAATAAATAATATTAGAATGCGCATGACAACTTAATTATAATTGACTCCCCTGATTTATTGAATAAGTTTTCGGACGCAATACCCAAATTGAAATGGTTGAAATTAAATGAGGAATACATACCCCACCTTAACTGTGAAAAACCACCATAACTCGTTTGCGCTCCTAACCTACACCATTTAGATGCCTTAAAATCCAAGCCAGCAAATAGCATGGGTACATAGGCATTATTTAAATACCCTCTAAACCCAAAAAAACCTTGAAATTGATTTGATGAATGATAATCTACAAGCTTTGTAAATTGAAACATAGCTGGAAGCATTACTAGAGAACCTTTTGTAATAATCGTGTCACTAAAATCAGTCGCGACCTGATCAGGATTACTAAAAATTGTTTCGGAATTAATAAGATCGTTGATTTGATAGCTACCTAAAGTTATTACCCCATTTGATAAATAATTTTCAGTATTGTTTAAATATGCAAATCCTAAATTCCGTAAGACAAGCTGAAAATGAACATGCTCCTTTTCGTTCTTTTTCATTTTAAACCGATAGTCTATGTCAACAGCTAATCCAAAACCTTTGTAATAATTAGACTCCAGGGACCTAACACCCTCTCCTGAGAGAAAGAATTCTAATGAATCGACATTCTGGCTTTGATACAAATAGCCTTCATTAATCAAGCCGTTCAAATAATTATTTACCCCAATTAAATTTAAACTAAATGATGATTTGCTTTTTTTATTTAACCATCCAAGTCCAACTTTTTGAAAGGTAATACTGTTGAATTGAGTACCCGTAAAATAAGCCGTATCTCCTGTAAACATATCGTTTCCGTAAAAAACCATGTCAAACAAATCTTTCGAATAGATCAGCGAAGAGAAATTATAAATTCCAGCTTTTATAACGAGGCCTTTTAAGGAATCTTTAAATAGATTTATTTTATGGTTTTTATATACCATTTCTGTATTTAAATCTATACCAAATCTATTAATCTCATCATGACGATTACTTGAAGATAATTTCATTGACTCATCTATAAATCCCCCGTAAAAAAAAGATTTTGTAATGTCTTTACCTATTGAAGTGGATTGGTAATCCCCTACTCCAGAAATACTTATTTCATGAGGGTTAACATTAATATTTGTATCTTGAACCAAGGGCAACATGGACTGAGAATAAGTCAGCAAGGAAACCGAAATAGCTATTATAGAATTAAGAATCCTCATCATGGTATACTATTCAATGTTTTCACTTTCAAATTAGATTTAAAAAACAGATATGCGTTACTCGGAATGCTTTCTATTATGCCCGGCGCGGTATTAAATTCTGCCACTAAAACGACGTATTTGATCAAGTCAAAATCATTTAAAATTTCATAATTCAGAAACACCTCAATTACGGATTCATTTTTCATCAGGTTTTCTTCATTATCCATAAACCCCAATAAAGAAGACTGTATGGTTTCTACATCGGTGATATCATGTAATACTGAACCACCATTATCCAAAAACTGAAGACTTACGTTTCCGGAAATCGGAAAAGAATTTACCGCCTCAATATGAAGCGTTGCTTCTTTGGCCTCTATGAGGTTTTTAACGATTTCGGAGCTAAGGTTTACTGGGACCGTATCCATAATGACTAAACCATTTGATTCAAGTCCTAGAGGGAATTCTGATTTCAATTTTATTCTTAATTGACTATTTGGAAAAATCTCATTAAATGAACCTGTAGCTGAGCCAAATGGATTCATTTTAACCTCAAAACCTAAGTTGTGCGTATGACCCAGATTTTCAATGTAATTTGTCATATTGCTATTTGAATTGTCAAGACCTATAAGATGATTGCTCTCCGTTAGTGTAGACCAAGCACCTGTTGCAGGCGAAATAAGCTGAGGGTTTCCAATTAATGCAGAATTAAGTGAAATTGAATTATTCAATGAATTGATGTTTTCTAGAATCGAAATTTCCGTACTAAAAGGGATTTTAGTCCCATTTGTAATCTCAATATCTATTGGCACTTCATCCAAATCAATATTCCCAGAAACAATTTGATTCAGTATCGGAATACTAAATGTCGTCGTATCGGAAAACAATTGCTCTCCAAAATAACCTTGGGCATAATCGATACTCAGATTTTTAATTTTTGCTTCAACTTCAAAAACATCAGACGTAGTTATCGGCACTGCTTCTCCATTGGGGTCACTCATTATACTCAACGAGGTTTGTAAAGTATTATATCCTGAGATATTAACAGATCCCGTTATGTCTTCGCCTCTTAAATCAAGAGTATATCCATCCAGTACAATCTGTTCGTTGGCCAAAGCAGGGATTTCAGTAGTCCCGGCATCGATAAAAAAAGTATGCTCCAAGGTTAAACCGTCTTTTACAACCCCAGGCATTTTTAG
>CALKHF010000035.1 GCA_938092255.1 uncultured Flavobacteriales bacterium
AAATCATCAACTCCAGCATTGTTTGAAATACAGGTGAGTTCCTTAACGTCCATATAAACCAGTTCTGAAATTGCATTTTCAGGGATCCCACACAATCCAAAACCGCCGAGCATTAAGGTCATTCCGTTGGAGACGCCTTTGAGGGCTTCTTTTACGTCTGCTACATGTTTATTTATCATGACTTTAATTTAGGATAAAAAGTACAAAAAAATTCTTATTATTTGAATAATTTCGTTAGAAATCAATGTCAGGTGTAATGGGCGTTATTTCTTGCGGAATCGGATCTCCCTCTTCAAGGATCGGTTCGCATTCCACTTTAATAGTAAGGTTTTCAGGAGCAATAAAATCTTCTTTTGAAATTCCTAATTCCTCCAACATATAACAGCTTCGCATGTAATTTGCCCAGATAGGAAGTGCCATAGCAGCACCTTGTCCGTACGTAATTGTTTTAAAATGGGTGGCACGATCTTCTCCACCAACCCATACACCTGTAACCAAATTAGGGACCATTCCCATAAACCAGCCATCACTTTGGTTTTGAGTCGTTCCTGTTTTTCCTGCAATTGGATTTGTGAATTCGTAAGGATAGCCCGTGACAATTTCTTTATAAACAAGTTGATCTTTAGCGGTATTGTGGCGCAAGCGCTGACCTGAACCAAACTGGGTTACACCTTCCATCAGTTTAACACTCACATAGGCTACTTCTTTACTCAGAACATCTTTTGTTTCAGGGGCATATTGATAAAGGATTGTACCGTTTTTATCTTCTATTTGAGTCACCATAACAGGCTTGGTATAGACCCCTTGATTTGCAAAAGTAGAATATGCGGCTACCATTTCATAGACACTTAAGTCGGGGGTTCCTAGGGCGATCGAAGGCACTGCAGGAATATTTTGTTCCACACCTAAACTCCGTGCTAAATCAATAACGGGTTGAGGTCCAATTTCATTCATCAAGCGGGCTGTAATGGTATTTCTTGAATTTGCCAAAGCCGATTTGAGGGTTTCAAATCCTCCATAATTTCCACCTGAGTTTTTTGGAGACCATGGTTTCATGTTTCCATGTTTCATGGCTTCAATTGTAATTTGGGATTTTGGAAACGTGTCACAGGGAGACAGGTGAAGTTGATCAAGAGCGGCGGCATATACAAATGGTTTAAAAGTAGATCCTACTTGGCGTTTCCCTTGCTTTGCCATATCATATTGGAAGTGTTTGTAGTTAATGCCTCCAACCCATGCTTTCACAAATCCTGTTTGTGGTTCCATCGATAGCATTCCGGATCTTAAAAAAGACTTGTAATAACGCATAGAATCTCTGGGGGTCATAACGGTGTCTATTTCATTATTTTTAGCATCCCAAGAAAATATTTTCATAGCAACTGGCTTATCAAACGAGGCTTTAATTTCGGCATTTGATTTTTTAAGATCATACTTCATTTTACGCCAACGCTCAGAACGGCGCATACTAGTGTTTAATAAATCCGTGATTTCTTCAGGTTCTAAATCCAAAAAGGGGGCCGTTCGATTTCGTCTTGGTGTATTTTGAACAAAAAACTCTGCTTGTAAATTAGACATGTGCTCCTTGGTTGCTGTTTCTGCAAAAGTTTGCATGCGAGAATCAATCGTGGTGTGAATTTTAAGACCATCTTTGTAGATATTATATTTATCTCCATTCGGTTTTCTGTTTTGAGGATTGTTAACCCATTCTTTCATAAACTCTCTAAGATACGCTCTAAAATAGGTCGCAATTCCTTCACGATGTGATTCGGGAGTATAGTTGAGCCCCAAGGGTAATTGTTGCAATGAATCTTTTAATGTTTCCTCTATAAAACCATATTTAGCCATTTGGCTTAATACAATATTTCGACGGTTTTTGGTCCCTTCAGGGTTTCGTTTTGGACGTGGATTATAGAGCGAAGAATTTTTAAACATGCCTACTAACATCGCAGACTCATTGATTGATAAATCCATTGGTTCTTTCCCAAAATAAATTCTGGATGCCGATCGAATGCCGTCCGCATTATTTCCAAAATCATAAATATTAAAATATTGGGCAATAATTTCTTCTTTGGTGTATTGACGTTCCAAACGCGTTGCAATTACCCATTCTTTTATTTTTTGAGTTATTCTACCGATTGTGTTTCGGGAGCCTTCTCCGTGAAAAAGTTGTTTGGCTAATTGTTGGGAAATGGTGCTTGCCCCTCCGCCTTTACCTAGTTTAATAACGGCTCTTAAGGTGCCACGAGCATCAATCCCTGCATGCTCATAATGTCTCACGTCTTCAGTTGCAATAAGCGCCTCTACAAGATGTTTGGGTAGTTTACTAAAAGCGACTGGAGTTCTATTGTCTTGATAATAAAATTTTCCAAGTGTTTCTCCATCGGACGAAATGATTTCAGTGGCTAAATTTGTTCGTGGATTTTCTAAAGCAGTCGTGTCTGGCATTTCACCAAAAAACCCTAAGGAAGCAGATAGAAAAATGAGGGCTACTCCAAAAACAGCTCCTAAAAAACACATCCAAAACCAACGAATCGGTTTTGAAAAATTATGAGATGCTGTTTTCTTTTTTGCCATAATAACTATTTGTTCAGAGATTCTACACTAAATCCAACATCAATAATTCCTTCGAGTTGGGCAACCCCATTTGGCTCACCTCGATGGCGCATTGCTTGTTGAATCTG
>CALKHF010000036.1 GCA_938092255.1 uncultured Flavobacteriales bacterium
AATATGCTATATTTACTCATGTATCCCTTTAAACATGGAGAATTTTAAGGAAAATAGAAAAGAATTAGATGAAGAATTAGAGCGTTTTATTGCTTTACTCAATCAGCTACTTCCGCACTATCATTTTCTATTAAAGAAAACGGACCTAAATGAAGAAGAACTCAATAAACTCGGTGAGATTGAGCATTATTTGATTGGAGTTAATTCAAAAATAATGGAGATTAAAGGAAAACTAGAGCAAGATCTTTTTGGTCAATCCTTAGACACTTATTATAAGCTTAAAACAAGTGCCTATGAAGGAGACCCTCAATCCAAGCTGAAACTTGAAAAAATGAGAGACACATTTGCTGATGCATTAAATTCGGGTGACCTCATCAACTTCAACTAATTAATATTTTCTAAACTTTATACTACTTTTGCAGTATGCACTCAAAGGAAAAATCGGGCATTCTTGTCATTGGAGGTGGTAGCTGGGCAACCGCACTATCAAAATTGATTAGTGAAAACACAAATGACCTCATGTGGTGGATGAGAAATGAGGAATCCATTTCTCATATTAAAAAGTATGCTCACAATCCAAATTACTTGCAATCCGCATCTTTCGATACCTCGAATATAGAATTAAGCTCAAACCTTACGGAACTGATCGTGAGGGCTGATATTATTATTATCGCCATTCCTTCTGCATTTATCAACGAAACCTTCAAAAAACTTCCAAAAGACTTATTGAAAAATAAAATCATTTTTTCTGCAGTTAAAGGGATGATTCCTGAATACAATATGATTCCGGCAAGATATTTTCACAAACATTTTGATGTAGCCTATGAAAATATTGGCATCATATGTGGCCCATGCCATGCTGAAGAAATCGCAATGGAAAGACTGTCTTATCTTACAGTAGCTTGTTCCGATCAAGCAAAAGCAAAGCGAATTGCAGATTGCTTGTCTTGTCGCTATGTTAAAACTGCCATTTCGGATGATTTATTTGGAACTGAATTTTCAGCGATTTTAAAAAATGTCTATGCCTTGGCTTCAGGCATTACATCGGGGCTCGGCTACGGTGATAACTTTCAATCCGTTTTGATTTCCAATTCTATTCGTGAGATAGAAAAATTTATTGATGCTGTTCACCCTATTCATAGAGATACTAAAACAAGTGCATATTTGGGAGACCTTCTTGTAACAGCTTATTCTAAGTTTTCTAGAAATCGCTCTTTCGGTTTTATGATTGGTAAAGGTTATTCAATTAAAACAGCTCAGATGGAAATGAATATGATTGCTGAAGGATATTATGCGGTTCAATCTTTATCCATCGTAAAAGATGAGTTTAAGGTTGATATGCCTATTTTAGAATGTGTCTATTCTATTCTATACCAAAATGCAAGACCTAGAAAAACAATACAAGATCTGACAGAGGTTCTTGACTAATAGCTTTTAAATGAACTCAGCAATACATGTTTTTAAATTCGGTGGCGCATCTGTAAAGGATGCCAAGGCGGTGTTAAATGTAGTAGACATCATTCAAAAACATGACCAAACCAATTTAATAGTAGTGGTGTCCGCCATGGGCAAAACAACAAATAAACTGGAAGCTATTTTCAATTCATTTATTAAAAAGGACAAAGAGACCTATTTTAAGTACACAAAAGAATTAAAGATTTTTCATGTAGACATCATTCAAGGACTTTTCAAAGGTGATGCTCTAAATGAGATCAATGAAGTAATAAACACGGTGTTTAACGATATCACGAGTTTTTACGAGAAAAACGAAAATGAAAATCGAAGCTATTTATACGACCAGCTTATTCCTTACGGTGAAATGCTTTCAACCAAAATAATTCAACACTGTTTAAAACAATCAGGTGTGAGGAGTTCGTGGTTAGACGCCCAAAAATGTATCAAAACAGACAGTCATCACCAAAATGCAAATGTCGATTGGAAACGAACTGAAAAGGAGATAAATAAGTGTTTAAATCAAATCTTCACAAACAAGAGGGTTGTTGTTTCACAAGGTTTTATCGGAAGCAATAACAATGGAGATTCTACCACCTTAGGCAGAGAAGGTTCTGATTATTCCGCAGGGATTTTTGCCTATGCCTCTAATGCAAAAGAGGTCATTATTTGGAAAGATGTTCCAGGAATGCTTAATGCTGACCCAAAGTACTTTGAGGACACCATTAAACTAGAACAGATCTCATTTAAAGAAGCGATTGAGCTTTCCTATTACGGCGCAAGTGTGATACATCCAAAAACCATAAAGCCTCTTCAGAATAAAAACATTCCGCTTTATGTGAAGTCCTTTGTTCATCCTGAAAAGAAAGGTACAATTATCCAGAAAAGGACAGAAAATGATGATGCCATTCCTTCTTTTATTTTTAAAAAGAATCAGGTTTTGTTTTCCATTATGCCTAAAGACTTTTCTTTTCTTATTGAAGAAAATCTTAGTGATATATTTTTGAAGCTCTCTCAAATTCAAGTTCAAATTAATATTATGCAGAACTCTGCATTAAGTTTTTCTTTTTTGATGGACGATAAATCAGAAATCGTGTCGAGAATAAAAGAAGCCTTGGAAAACAGCTATATGGTCAAATACAATACAAATCTCGAATTGGTTACGATTAGACATTATGATCAGCAAACCATTGACTTTGTTACTAAGGATAAAGAAATTCTCCTAGAACAAAAAACAAGGTCAACTGCCCGTTTTGTATTGGGACAAAAAGACGTCACAACAAATACCTTTAAAGAGGTATAGGTATTTAAAAGGATCAAAGTTATTTTTGTAGGTCATGAATGTAAGACTATCGGATTGTAAAATTGGAGAGCAAATAGAAATCTCAAAGATCGAAGACGGAGCTATTGCAACGAAGCTTATCGAAATGGGATTAACTGAAAAGCTGATTACCCAAATTGTATTGGTAGCGCCGTTAGGAGATCCAATTGCGATTGACATTAATGGATTTATATTATCTATTCGAAAATCAGAGGCGTATCATGTAATCGTAAAAAAAATTAAATCCTAGATCATATCATTATGAAAATTGCGCTACTCGGAAATCCAAATACAGGTAAAAGCTCAGTCTTTAATCTGCTTACGGGTATGCGTCAAAAAATTGGAAACTTCGCAGGAGTAACCGTTGAGAAAAAATCTGGGTTTTATACGGAAGGAAACGAATCCATAGAAATTATTGACTTTCCAGGAACTTATAGCTTAAATCCGAGAAGCGTCGATGAAGAGGTGGTTTCAAAGGTTCTAAAAGATAAAAACAATCCCGATTACCCCGACCTAATCATGGCAGTTATTGATGCCTCGAGAATAGAAAACAACCTGTTTTTATTCACCCAGCTCTATGATCTTGGGCTCCCTATGGTGTTGGTATTGAATATGTGGGATCTCGCCAAAAAGCAGGGAGTTCAGATTGACTTAGACAAATTACAGGAATGCTTCCCTGATATTACCATAATTTCTACCAATGCTAGAGTGGGAATCGGTAAAGACAGGATTATTCAAACCATCAGCGAACATAAAAAAAGAAAAGAGACACAATTCATTAAGGATAATGAGAAATCCAATGAATCGGATCCTAATTTCGAAAGGAAACAAGTTGAGTACCGAAAAAAGAAAATTCAGAAATTAACACCTTCTTTCGTCAAAAAAGAAAAGCCCCAAAAAACAAGCAAACTTGATTTGTTGTTTGTTCATCCGCTATGGGGTTATCTGTTTTTCTTGATGGTTTTAATGGTGATTTTTCAGTTTATTTTTTCATTTTCAAGCTACCCCATGGACTTGATAGAAAGCAGTTTCTTGTCCTTATCTGAATTCATTTCAAGTACCCTTCCATCTGGTGTCATTAATGATCTGATAAGCCAGGGTATTGTTCCAGGTATTGGAGGTGTGTTCATATTCATTCCACAAATTGCCTTACTCTTTTTCTTTATCGCCATTTTGGAAGAGACTGGATATCTGTCACGTGTAGTCTTTATTATGGATCGCATCATGAGGCCTTTGGGTTTGAATGGCAAAAGCATTGTTCCCTTGATTTCAAGCTTGGCATGTGCAATACCCGGAGTAATGTCGACAAGAACCATATCCAACTGGAAAGAAAGACTCATCACCATTTTGATTGCGCCTTTGATGAGCTGTAGCGCCCGAATCCCTGTATATACGCTGCTTATTGCCCTGGTCATTCCCGAGGAATATGTAATGGGTTTTATTAATGTACAAGGTTTGGTCTTGTTTGGTCTTTACCTCCTCGGTATTATTGGCGCGTTGCTTACTGCATTTGTTCTCAAGCTTCTCATTAAAAATAAATCCAAAGGGTTTCTATTGCTTGAATTACCAAACCTTAAAGCACCAGTATGGAGAAATGTTGGATTTACTGTTCTTGAAAAGATCAAAATATTTGTTTTTGATGCAGGTAAAATAATACTTGCCATATCTGTTGTCTTATGGTTTATGGCGTCTTATGGCCCAGGCGACACCATTGAAAAATCTAGCCAAGAGTTAATGAAAAGTAATCGTTATCTAAAGTCATCCGATGACCAAAAGCAAAGCATGAAATCATCGGTAATGCTCGAACATTCGTATATAGGCAACCTAGGTAAATTTATTGAACCCGTAATTGAACCATTGGGTTATGACTGGAAAATGGGAATCTCATTAATTACTTCATTCGCTGCAAGAGAAGTTTTTGTGGGTTCTTTGAGCACGATATATGCCGTCCACGATGAAAGAGATGAAAAACAAAAACTAAGGGAAATCATGAAAAACGAAAAACGAAAAGATGGCACATCAACCTACACTCTTGCATCTGGT
>CALKHF010000037.1 GCA_938092255.1 uncultured Flavobacteriales bacterium
GTATTTTCAATTTATAGTTCTAGGGTTGATTATTCTTTTGGGATATTTTATTTTCTCAACTTTTAGAAAAGCAGAACAAAAAAGAGTTTGGGCGGGCATGGCAAAGGAGACAGCTCATCAGTTAGGAACGCCATTATCATCACTGATGGGTTGGCAAGCGCATCTCGAGGGATTAAAAATTGATCCCATGATAACAGGGGAGATGAAAAAAGATTTGTATCGGTTGGAGCGAATAACTGATCGTTTTTCAAAAATAGGATCAGAAGCAAAACTAAATGATGTTGACATTATTAATACGATAGAACAAAACTTAATTTACCTGAAGGCTCGACTATCAAAAAAAGTTGAAATCAAATTTAATTCATCTGTTGATGCTTCAACCAAGATACCCCATAACCAGTCACTTATTGATTGGGTAATAGAAAACTTATGCAAAAACTCTGTGGACGCAATGAGTGGAGTTGGAAAGTTGAGTATTTCTGCTTTTCAAGAAAAACAATCCATAAACATAGACATTACTGATACTGGAAAAGGAATAGCAATAAATGATCAAAAGGCCATTTTTGACCCAGGATTTTCAACCAAAAAGAGAGGGTGGGGATTAGGCCTTGCTCTAGTTAAAAGAATTGTGTGTGAACATCACAAAGGGAAGGTGTTCGTGTTAAAATCAAAGATTGATTTTGGAACAACGATTAGGATTAGCCTGCCTATTGGGCATCATTAAAGCCTTTCTTTAGATCGTCTACAACTTCTTTTATCGACTTAACTTCTTTAACATATTCTATCGAAGGTCCAGCACACCAAACGGTTTTATAGGTTGTAGAGAATGCTGCTTTTTGCAAACGCTTCATTCCTCTCATAAATGTAATTGCTTTGAACCACTTTTTGAGTCTCTTGTTTTTATTTAAAAACCGTTCCAGAAAGTTTTGTGAAGTCCCAGATTTTTGAACATATGGCGTATTAATAACGGTACAAGGCGTTCCTGATAATTTGGTTGTGAGAACAATATCTTTCGCTCCAAATTTTACACAAGCATCCTTGTAATCTTGAGATACTGGTGCTTCTTTGGTTGCAATAAATAAGCTTCCCATTGACACTCCTCCGGCGCCGAGATTGAGCATGTCTTTTATTCCTTGTCCATCACCTATTCCTCCAGCTGATAGAATCGGGATCGAACAAGCTTCTTTGAGGGCGGGTATAAGTTCTTTATATGAAGTAGGACCAGCATGTCCCCCGGCCTCTTTATTTACCGCAATTATACCATCAGCCCCTAAATCTTCAACCTTTTTGGCATATTTTACATCCACAACATCACAGAAGACTTTGACACCATGTTTTTTAGACATTTTAATCGTTTCTTCAGGTGACCCAAGCGAGGTAATGAAGAATGAAATTTTTTCTTCACAACAGACCTTTAGTTGTTCTTTGTATAAAAAGTTAGACTTGTTGACAATAAGGTTAATTCCGAAAGGACCGTCCACCGCTTTTTTAATCTTTTGAATGGCAGTTCTGAGTTCATCAACTGTTCTGTAATTCAATGCAGGAATCGCTCCTGTAATTCCATTGTTGATGGCTTCAATAATCATTTCCTCATTAGAGACCAGAAACATCGGGGCCATGATTACAGGGAAATCAATATTTAACATTTCACACAGTTGCGCCTTTTTTGTCATTATCTTTGATTTTGATTGATTCAAAAGTAAATATTTAAAAATAGAATATGCAGAATCGAATAAGATTTCAAATCTTATGTTTTGTTTTAACCATTTCCCACTTTGGGAGTGCTCAAGCTTGTAAGGACCTAATCGAAGATTCCGCTGTTTATAAAGTTTCAATGATCTATGAGGATGTTGTGCAGCTCATGTATGGACATGAGGATGTTTTATCTGTACAGATATTGGGGTTTTCGGAATTTGGACAAGCTATTCCCCTATTGAAACTAGAAAACAAGGATGTTCAGTCAACTAAAAAGCCAATTTTACTTGTTGCCAATCTCCATGCGCGTGAATTTTACAGTTCTAAATTTTTAATGAAGTTCACAAACCAATTTTTGCTTTCATTAAAGAATGAAAGATGTTTATATAAAAATGCATCAAAATATTTAGAAGAATACATATTTTATATTGTTCCATTAGCCAATCCTGATGGCCTAAAGATTGCACAACAAGATTGGAAAGGCATAGAGGGTCATCGCGACGAGATCTCTAAAATAAAAAGGATAGGGCCTTATTCTGATTGGAAAGCAAATGGAAAAGGGATCGATCTTAACAACAATTTTGATGATGGTAATTTTCACCTGAAACATGGGAGACTCTTTGAGGAAAAACCTGCTTCTCAAGGTCACAAGGGATCGTTTCCAGGAGAGGCAATTGAAGCCAAGTTAATTCAAAACTTGGTAGATTCCATTCATCCATTAATAACCCTGTCGTTTCACACCAAGGGCGATGTTTTGTTTTGGGCTGACCGAGGCACGCACCATAAGTTTAAGGGGCTTGATACAAAACTGAATAAAAAAGTAGCTACAGAGTGCGGTTTAATTATGGCACGAGTGTCTCAGAAACCAAAGGATTATGCAGCAGGATTAGAAAATTATGTTCGGGCTAAAACGGGTACTATTGGTGTATGTGTTGAACTTTCAAAACCAAATAACAAGGAGGCACAACACCCTCCGAGTATGTTTTTAGAATTGGTTTGGAAAAAATGTAAAAACCTGCCTTTTATTTATCTTGATGAATTTTCACGACTGTATCCTGAATATGCTGATTTATTTGAATAGAACACTTGATTAAGAATCATTCCAGGGAGCCTTTAAATGGATTTATTAAAAATGCTTGTTAACTTTGAATAAAAACAAATCATGAAACAAATTCTTTTCTTTTCTTTTTTCTTTTTCATCTGTTTTCAATTTCAATCACAAAAAGTGTACTCAGTAGATTATTCAAGTCAAGCAGACGTTAAGGTTTATGTCGTCGATTACGAAAGTCAGGCAGACTTAAAAGTATATAAGGTTGATTATTCAAGTCAGGCAGGAAAGAATGATGGAAATTGGTACTTTGTAGATTATTCGAGTCAAGCGGATAAAAAAATATTTTTCGTCGACTACTCAAGTCAAGCTGATTTGAAGATATACTTTGTTGACTATAAAAGTCAGTCAGGATGGAAAAATTCATCTAAGAAACAATTGATGTATTAGCTGGTGGACATTTATTTTGAGTGTTTAGCAGTAATATTTGGTGTTCTATACTTGATGTTGATTTCCAAAGGTATCCGACTCGGATGGTTTTTTGGGATATTTAGTGCTTTGTTATATGTGTATTTGACATATGAAACAAGTCTCTATTTACAATCTTTTCTGCAATTGTCATATGTTTTTTTAGGATTTTGGGGATTCTACAGTTGGGGAAATAAAAATTCTATCCACATTCAAAAGATGTCCAAAAAAATGAATATCGGGATATTGGCTGTTGGTATTTGTTTGGTGTTTTGTTTCATTTATATCCTTTCCTTTACGAATCAAGACATGGCGATATTGGATTCCATTGTTAGCGTATTCAGTATTATTGCCACGATTTTAACTGCCCTCATGTATATTGAAAATTGGATTTATTGGTGGGGGGTAAACCTTTTGGCCATATATTTATTTTATATGCAAGGTCTTGAATTCACAACAATTCTATATGGAGTTTATTTTATTATTTCTATTTATGGATATAGGGAATGGACATTAAAAATGACAACATCACTTGAAAAAGATTAAAATTGCATTTACCGGTCCAGAATCATCTGGAAAAACGACAATGGCCATCTGGACCGCTGAACATTTTTCTTATGAAATGATTTCCGAATATGCTCGAGAATATCTCGCCGTTAGAAAAGAATATAATATTGAAGATTTGAATGCAATCGCAAAAGAACAATATGAAAGAAATAACGCTTGCGAAAAACTTATTATTGATACTGAAATGTTGGTCATGAAAATATGGTGCGAGGAGAAGTTTACAAATTGCTCAACAGAAATTTTATCCTTATACGAGGAACAACAAATAGATCATTATTTTCTTTGTAAACCAGATGTTCCTTGGGAGGAAGACCCATTGAGAGAAAACCCTTCTGATAGGGACCGATTATTTGAGAGATATAAGGAAAGTTTATTGGAAAAAGGGGTTTCTTTTAACATCCTTTCAGGAGGAATTGAAGTTCGGAAAATGAGCATACTTAACACATTAAAAAACTTGAATATGTTATGAAAAAATTCATATTAATTGGAGTCGTATTATTGGTTTCTATTCCGATCGCCTATTATTTTATAAACAAGAGGAATGAAAAAAAACTTCCGATTATTAACCCGTGTGAATTGTTACATGATGTTGTCGATCCAGAATTAAGAAACAAATGCAGGGGTCACAGAATCGAAGATTTTGAATTTTACAATCAAAATGGAAATTACATCAAATCAAGTGAAATTGAAGGAGGCATATGGGTAGTTGAGTATTTTTTTGCCACTTGCAAGGGAATTTGTCCTATAATGAATTCTGAATTGAAACGAGTTCAAAAAGCATTTGTAAACGACAATTTGGTTAAAATATTGAGCTTTACCGTTGATCCAGAAAAGGACACAATAGAAGCATTAAAAAAATATGCTTTAGAACACGATGCCATTGATGGGAAGTGGCATTTTTTTACAGGAAAAAGAGCAGATTTATATCAATTGGCAAGACGGTCATTTTTTTTACTGAAACCAGCTGAATCTGAGAACTTAGACTATGCAGGAGGAGATTTTATGCACACGAACAACTTTGTTTTGATTGATTCTCAACGAAGAATCCGAGGGTATTACGATGGTACAAATCCAGACGAGGTAGATGAGCTTATAATGGACATTAGAATTCTTAAAGTGGAATAGTAGTTGCAATAAGGTGATGCACTTTTGAATTTACGTATCTTTGTGTTTTACATTAAGAAGATGATATTATGGCTGCAGAAAGAAAAAATTCAAAACCAGACAAAAAGGTATCCAAACGAGACAAAAGGAAATATATTGAATTTCGTCAAAAGGCAAAAAAAGGAGATCCTTTGCCATCTTTTAGTGATGAAATCCGATTGAATAAGTTTTTATCTAACGCTGGAATATGCTCGAGAAGAGAAGCAGATGTTCTTATTGCGGCCGGCGTTGTTATGATCAACGAAAAAGTCGTAACTGAACTGGGATATAAGGTCAAGCCCAATGATGAGGTCAAGTATGATGGAGAAACCATAAAATCTGCTCACAAAAGATATGTTCTTCTTAATAAGCCGAAAGGATTCGGAACAGTAATAGATGACCCGAAGGGCAGAAAAACAGTTCTTTCCCTTGTTCAGAAGGCATGTAGGGAACAGCTTTTCCCGGTAGATAAATTAGATAGAGAGGCCACTGGCTTGCTATTAATGACGAACGATAGTGATGTCATTAAAAAACTAAACCATCCGAAATACCAATCAAAAAAAATATACCACGTTGAAGTGAATAAGTCTGTTTCTTCTATTCACTTGAACAAGCTTATGACTGGCTTGGATCTTGATGATGGAAAAACTAGGGTTTCCAATGCGGAGCATGTTGAGGGAGGAACCTCAAGAGAGGTAGGCGTTGAACTTGTCTCAGGAAAAACTAGGGTAATTAAAAGGCTTTTTGAGGCAATGGGATTTGCTGTAATTAAATTGGACCGTGTAAGATATGCGGGATTGACCAAAAAAGACTTGCCCCGTGGTATGTATCGACATCTTAATGAAAATGAAATTTCATTTTTAAAAATGACCAAATGACACGGATTGTTTTAGTATTAATAGCTGCTCTGGTATTCGTGTCTTGTTCCGAAAAAAAGGACAATAAGGATGAAAGAAATAAACCTATCATTGCGAATCAATCCTTTTTTTACCCTTTCGATACTGTACCTAAAATATATCAATACAGAGAGCTTAAAAATGGCATGTATGAACAATTTCATCGAGTATATGGAATAAGACGTTCAAACGGCAAACATATTCTTTTAGAGACCTTCTCCCAAGATGGTCGACATACAGAAACCTATGATTTTTTATTGGATTCCATGCTTGTACAAGAACACTTGGTTGTAGATGCAAAAGGCGCGATTAAACCCGCTTTCGTTAACGAAAACAAATTATTTCCCCTTGATAGTATAGAGACACATTTTAAATCTCAATTTTCAGGTATTTCAGATGCTTTTGTTATTGAGGTTGATTCGCGCAGAAGGTTTGATGGGCTCACGAAAAGGGATATTCTTTCAAAAAAAATGAATTGTATGAAACTTATTGAATCTTTAAGGGTTACTAATCGTGATGTTAAATTGGCTTTGAAAAACGAAGAAAGTATAGAGATTATTCGATATTATGGAAAGTCCATAGGATTGGTTGAATGGCATGATGTAAATGACACGCAACACTATGTTTTAGAGGATATCATGACCCAAAATGAATGGTTAAAAATAATTGCAAGATGACCAAAAAGATATATATTATCCTATTTTTATTAGGACCTTTTTTAGTAAATGCCCAAAGGGTTAATAGGCCAAAACCTAAAAAATCATATGCGAAAGGAGCGATATTTGCCCATTGGGGTTATAATCGCAGTTATTACAGTAAAAGTGATATAAATTTTATTGGATCGGGGTATAATTTCACGATAGGTGGATGTCAAGCGAAAGATCGACCCGAGCCATTTTCTTTTGATAATTATTTTAATATTAAAAAGTTAACTGTGCCACAATTCAATCTAAGAATAGGTTATTTATTTAAACACAATTGGGCAGTTTCATTGGGGTATGACCATCTAAAATATGTTTTACGTGATAATACACCATACACCCTAACCGGTCAGATAAACCCGGGTGTGGATAACGAGACCAATTGGTCTGGTTATTATTTGAATGAACCCATAGTGACAGAAGAAGCAACATTCCATTATGAAAACACAAATGGGTTGAATTATATTCGTGCAGAAATCACAAGAATTGATCAGTGGTATAGAGAGAGGAATAGTGCATGGTTTGGTGTTTCATCTCTGTTGGGGTTTGGAACCGGAATGATCTTGTCATTTAATGATTTCACTTTTGCAGGTCAAAAAACAGTGCAAACTACTTCATTGTCTGGATTCGCAGCTTCAGCTCATATTGATCTCAGATTAGAATTTTTTAAGCATTTTTATATCCAACCTGGAGCGAGCGCGGGTTACATGCTTCAAAATAATGTAAAGACAAGACCAGGAGATTACAATGCCATCGCAAGTCATAAGTTTGGTTATCTTGAGTACCATGTTGTTGCGGGATGGCTGTTTTATTTGAGGCCTGTAAATACATGTGATGCTTGTCCTCACTGGTAAATAAAAAGAATGAAATATTTAGTTGTCGGATTAGGAAACCCTGGAGCTCAATATGATAATACACGTCATAATGTAGGCTTCGAAGTCTTGAATAGGTTGGCAAAAGATTCGGAAGTTTCATTTAAAGTTGATCGACTTTGTGAAAAAACTGAAGTTAAATATAAGGGACGTACCATCATTTTAATTAAACCCACTACCTTTATGAACTTGTCGGGTAAAGCGGTTCACTATTGGCTTCAAAAAGAAAAAATACCTTTAGAAAAGCTGCTCGTTATTAGCGACGATTTGGCTTTACCTTTCGGTAAACTTCGCTTAAAACCTAAAGGTAGCGACGGTGGACATAACGGCCTAAAAGATATTCAAAACGTATTACAAACATCAGTATATAACCGTCTTAGATTTGGAGTGGGGAGTGAATTTACTAGAGGCCGTCAATCTGATTTTGTGTTGGGAAAATGGTCTGATGATGAATTTCAACAGCTTGAACAAAGGATAGAGCTTTGCGTTGAATTTATAAAGTCATTTACGACCATAGGTGTAGCCATGACAATGTCGGCTTTAAATGGAAAGTAAATACAGCAATATGGATATTAACTTGGGATATTTAAATCGGATTTATCTCAAGTAAAAAAAGACAGATTATGAGCGATATTAAAATCAATAAACGAAGAAAATACAATTGGAACATGGTGGTCATATTAACCTTAATTCCACTTATTGGTGTATTTGGAACCGGAATTTACATCTATTATAATGGGATTGTATGGCAGGAGCCCGTTATGATGTTCATTTATTGGTTCTTGTCTGGAATGGGTATTACTATGGGATACCACAGATTGTTTTCTCATAAAGCATATAAAACGAATCAATTTGTAGAATGGGTATTGATGATTTGTGGGTCAACAGCGCTTGAAAACACAATTTTGAAATGGTCATCAGACCATAGACTGCATCACACCAAAGCAGAAACAGAAGAAGACCCCTATTCGATTTCACAGGGATTTTGGCATGCGCATATCGGTTGGATCGTTAAAAACACGTCCGAGGACAAGACAAGAGTTCGAGGAGTCAAAGACTTACAAAAAAAGTCAGCGATTAAGTTTCAGAATAAATATTATTATCACATTGGGATTATTGTTGGATTTTTGATTCCGATGGCTATTGGTTTTATTTACGGTCGTCCTTTAGGAGCTTTATTATGGGTGGGTTTTTTGAGACTAGCGATTGTTCATCATGCCACCTTCTTTATCAATTCATTGTGTCATTATGTTGGACGAAGAACGTATGACTTCAAGTCAACAGCCAGAGATTCTTGGATTGTTTCTTGGTTCACTTTTGGAGAGGGATATCATAATTACCATCATAAATTCCAATGGGATTATAGGAACGGAGTGAAATGGTTTGCCTATGATCCAAGTAAGTGGATTATTAATGGCTTGTCTTATTTCGGCATTACATATGACTTAAAAAAAGTTAAAGAGCACGTGATTATGCAAAATAATTTTAATAGCATTCGTACTCAATTAACGGAAAAGTTCAATAAATCTACTAAGAGTTGTAAATTGTTTTATCAGTCTAAAGTCGATCGATTGCATCAAAAGGCAGATTCTCTATTTAATTCTTGGGATGAAATGGAGTTGCGTTACAATAACATGGTGGAGAATGGAAAAGCTAAAAACCGTACATTATTAAAAGAGCTGAAAAACGAAAGAAGACAATATAGGGCGCAATTAAACAAGATCAAACGCAATTTAAATACGATTATGTTTGATATTCAAAAGAATCGTTTAAGACCAGAACTTTCCGTTTAGAGGTAAAGATATTTGACCTTATTTATAAAAAAAAGAGTCAATCAATCTTCGAAATGCATTTCTTTTAAGTGGCTAATTTCTCCTCCGCTTTCACCTGCAGATAAAGCAAATACGCATACCAAGATACCCAATCCGATGACTACGGGAAACAAATATTTCTCAAATTCAATTTTCTTCCAATTCATCCACAATGCTCCAACAGCGAGTAAAGCCAAAAAATAATTTAAATAGGCAAATGTTTCTGCCGATTCTTCATGTTCATGAATTAAATCATGACTTTTTCCGAGATGTTCAACAATTTCTTCAGCCCCTTCACCAGAAAAGAAGGTGGGGATTGTAAATAATCCACCAAGCAATAAAATAAAATAACCTGTTCTGCGCACAATGGCAGATTTTACAAAGATTGATACGAGCAAAACAACAAGCCCAATAAAAGGAATAGTTAAAGGCAAATGATTAGATAAAAGATGGACTTGAGCAGCATTCATAGTTTTAGTTTTTTACAAATATGCAATTATTGATTTTAAAATCAAACTGCTTATCTAAGGGATAAATGACTTAGGGTTTATGTTTTTATAAATCGAGTGGAAAAGGAATGGCCATTCATCATTTTTATATCGAGAAAATAAATGCCTGGTCTTAGTTTTGACACATCAATACTTGTACTTTTTTCGAATGTAATCTTCATTTTTTTACCATTGCAATCTGAAACTTGAATGAACTTAATGTCTTGAGAAAGACCATAAATATTTAAATGGTTCAATACAGGGTTTGGGAAAAGGGAGACATCTTCTAATTCTATACTCGAGAAAAAATCAGCGGTGTTGGTCCCGATCAAGTCATTGAAATCATTCATTGAGCCATTGAAAATGTTTAAATCTACATCACCTATTATTCCAGGGACTTCTCCCCACCATGAATATTGTTTAAACATCCAATCATCCCAGACGCCTATATTTACCGGAGGCGTTAAGGATTCATCAGGCTGAGCAAACCATAAACCGTAATTGTTTACAGTACTATTTAAATAATTTGCATAGTTTCCATTTACATAAATAATTGGGGAAATCCCTGTTTGTGTTTCCACTGTACTCACCCATTCCATTACCCATGCGCTAAGTTCATTTGACGTAAACAAATCTGTAAGTACGATACTTTGACCACCCGAATATGGGTTTTCGAGGTCGAGAACAGGAGGGAGGAATCCCGCTCCAATATATGAGCCTGCTGTAGATAGAAAATTTGATGCATCATCACTGGCTAGATTATTGTCTGGGCGAGCGAAGTGATAGGCCCCCATGACAACTCCAGCATCTAATCCATTCGTCATGTTGTTGATGAACTGAGGGTCTTGATAGGTCATTCCCTCAGAAGCCTTTGCCCAGGCATAAACCTGACCATCATTTACCACTGTATTCCAGTCAATATTACCTTGCCAATTAGAAACATCTATTCCATGTACGTTTTGTCCCAATGTGATATGAGACATGAAAAGACCAATAAGCAATGAGAATAAAGGTTTAGTCAAATTATTTCTATTCTTTAGGTGCGTTATAAATATAACAATAGTCATCTCAACACATGTAAAAATACATTAATTTTGCCTCTATGAAAAGAATTGAAATTACTGAGCTTCTAACTAATGGAAGTGATCATATTGGGAAAATCGTAAATATAAAAGGGTGGGTGCGCGCTTTTAGAAGCAATCGTTTCATTCAATTGAATGATGGCTCATGTATGGGAAATATTCAGGCAGTAATTGATTTTGAGAAGATCGATGAATCAATTTTAAAGCGGGTGACAACGGGCGCTTCTATCTCTGTTACTGGTGAATTGGTTACATCCCAAGGCTCAGGGCAAGCATTTGAGGTACAGGCCACTGAGCTGTCAGTAATTGGAGATGCACACCCTGATGATGTGCAAAAAACAGTTTTACAGCCCAAAAGGCACAGTCTTGACTTTTTGAGAGAGCAGGCACATTTACGCTTTAGAACAAATACCTTCGGTGCGATATTTCGTATTCGTCATGCCGCATCCTTTGCTGTTCATAAATTTTTTAATGATAGAGGATTTAATTATATACATACTCCCATATTAACCGGATCTGATGCCGAAGGGGCTGGTGAGATGTTTCGGGTAAGTACTTTAGATCACAAACAGCCGCCATTGGATGAAAAAGGCGAGGTAGATTACAGTAAAGATTTTTTTGGAAAACAGGTCAACCTTACGGTTTCAGGACAGTTGGAGGCAGAACTTGCAGCTTTGGGCTTAGGAAAGGTATACACTTTTGGCCCTACCTTTAGAGCGGAAAACTCAAATACATCAAGACACCTCGCAGAATTTTGGATGATAGAACCTGAAGTGGCCTTCAATGATTTAAATGACAATATGGACCTCACAGAAGATTTTCTAAAGTATTGTTGCAGCTATATTTTGGAAAACTGTGAAGAGGAATTAAAGTTTTTAGATGAGCGTTCAGCTAAAGAACAATCTCAAAAACCTCAAAATGAAAGAAATAAAATGGGATTAATTGATAGCATAAAGTTTGTTGTAGATAATCCATTTAAAAGATTGAGTTATACAGAAGCAATTGATACCCTATTAAATTCAAAACATTATAAGAAAAAGAAATTTCAATTTCCAGTTGAGTGGGGCGTGGATTTGCAGAGTGAACATGAAAGGTATTTGGTGGAGAAGGAATTTAATTGTCCTGTAATACTGAGTGATTACCCAGCTAAAATAAAAGCATTTTACATGAGGGTAAATGATGATAATAAAACCGTGGCAGCGATGGATGTATTATTTCCAGGAGTTGGTGAAATTGTAGGAGGTTCACAAAGAGAAGAGAGGTTGGACGTTCTACACACAAAATGTGAAGAGTTCAATGTAGAAAAAGACGAGCTTTGGTGGTATTTAGAGACTCGGAAATTGGGGACGGTCCCTCATGCTGGTTTCGGAATGGGTTTTGAACGTTTGGTTATGTTTTTAACGGGTATGTCAAATATTAGAGATGTCATTCCTTTCCCAAGAACACCAGATAACGCCGAATTTTAATGACATAAAAAAAGCCGGATTTTATCCGGCTTTCGTTTTTAGCTTAATTCTTTTCTATGAGATTTCTTTGATGTGGTTTTCCCAATTCACCTTTCTTACCTGGTTGAGAATTTTTCATTCGTTCCATTAATTTTTTCTTGAATTCTTTTTCCGCTATTTTGAGTTCAAATGTGCGTTTATAGCCAATAATTTCAGCTATTTTATCCCCGTATTCGTTTTTGATTTCAAGGCTTTTTACTTCATTTTCGCGCGAATCTTGAATAATTGTCCTGTATGCTGCATCATCCAAATCAGTTTCTCCTTCCTTAATAGGCGCATATAGCTTTTTCATGGAAGATCTGTTTTCTTTTATTTTTTTGTGCATCTCATTGTAAATCGGCCAAAAATCTTGTGCTTCCTCAGTCGTCAATTCGAGCTTTTGTGTAATAAATGCAATTTTTCTTTGCTCTATTTTTTGTTTTTCTATTTTAAGGTTTTTCTTCACCTCTTGTGAAAACGCCGTTAGGCTACCTAATAAAATAATACTTACTAATACATGTTTCATAATAATTGATTTAAAAAATTAATAATTCGTCTTCAAATTCATCTAGGTCAATATTTTCATTTTCTATATAATTCATAATCTCATCCTGACTGATGTCGGAAAAAAGATCTAATCCACTTTCAATGTCATCATAAACGAGTTCTTCGGAACTAAAGCACTCCTCTATTTCTTCTATTGAAAAGTCATCAAGGTGTTCATCCACATAGGCATATATTTCATCATCATTTATATCGGCAAAAAGTGCTTTTTCAACTTTTGTTTTTGCTACTGGTTGAGAAAAGTCTTTAAATAAAACTACAGCAATAATTAGCACGGCAGCAGCAGCAAAAGATATTCCAATAACCCTCGGTAGGATGCGGTTTCTATTCCGAGTTGTGGGATGTTCAACAGCGATTTTAGATGCGAGAGCTTCAAAAAAGCCGTTGTCCGGTGTATTTATTTTTTCCGGTCTCAGATGGTCTAATATGTCCTTTTCCTTTTTCATTTTATTCTTTGACGATTAAACGTTCTAATGGTTTAATTTGGTTTTTAAAAAAGCAGTAATTTTTTCTTTAGCGATATGGTAGCTTGCCTTTAAAGCTCCCTCTGATGTACCTGTAAGTTTGGCAATTTCACTGTATTTTTGATTTTCAAAATATTTTAATTCAAAGACAATAGCTTGTTTTTCAGGTAGCGTTTCAATGGCCTCTTTAAGGTGCTGATAGATTTCATTTCCCGTCATTGTATCTAAACCATTATGACCTGGAATAATTTGAACAATAGCTGTTTCAATAGAGAGGTGCGACATTCTATTTTCCTTAGCCAATATTGTTAATGACTCATTACGAGCAATTCTATACATCCATGTATATAAATTTGCTTCTTGCTTAAAACTTGAAAGATTGCTCCACACTTTAATAAAAACATTTTGAAGAACATCTTTGGCTATGGCCTCATTTTGAATAATCCTAAAAATTTGAGAATATAATTTAGGCCCATATCGTACAGAAATCGCTTTAAACGCATGTTCTGCATCAGCCCCTCCTGAAATAACTTGCTTAATCCATAATTCTTCTTCGGAATTCATGTAATGATTCTTCTCAATTTTTCTTGCTTTCCTCTTTTTGACCTATTGAAAGGCAAAAGGTTTATTTTTCGGTTAAAAATTCTTTGAACCAGAAGCCAGAATCTTTCATAATACGTTTCTGGGTATTGAAGTCTACATGAATTAGGCCAAACCTCGGGTCATAGCCCTCACACCACTCAAAATTATCAGTAAGACTCCACACAAAATACCCAGTAACAGGAGCCCCTTCTTTTTTTGCCTTGAGTACATTTTTTAAATATGAATTGAAAAATGAAATTCTCTCCCGATCATGAACTCGTCCGTTTTGAACAACATCCTTAAAGCATGCTCCATTTTCGGTAATGATTATATTATCAATATTGTATCTTGAGAATTGTTTAATCACTTTATACATTCCCTCCGGATAAACCTCGAATTTCATTTCATTCATGGGGACTCCTCTTTTTTCAGCTGAAATTTGTTTTGCCCAAAGAAATGGAGGAATGACGGCTTTCTTGGCAACGACTCTAAAGTAATTTTGAAGACCGATAAAATCAAATTTAAATTTTAAACGTTCTTCATCACCAGGCTTAAAGTACCGTTTAATTCTTTTTAATGCGGGAAGTCCATCAATAGGATAACCCAAACCTAAAGACGGCTCGATGTATAACCTGTTTAGTAAAGCATCCATTCTACGTACAGCACCAGCGTCTTTGTATGAAGATACAGGGTCGTCTCTGTAGGGGTCAATATGCGAACAACTAAACGTACTGCCTACATTCGCCTTCTTTACATTTTCTCTAATTATTCGACCACCATCGGCCATCGCTAGACAGGCATTATGAGTAGCTTTAAGAAATTTATAGGGTCCTTTTTTTCCAGGAGCGTGGTAACCCAGCATATATCCTAAACCCACAAAGGCTGCGGGTTCATTCATGACCATCCAGTTTTTCACCTTGTCCCCATATTCCAGTGTACAAAAAGAAACATATTCTTTAAACCAATCCAAAATTTCTCTGTTTGTCCATCCACCTTTATCCTCTAATGCTTGTGGAAGGTCCCAATGGTATAAGGTAATCCAAGGCTCAATGTTGTTCTTGATACACTCATCGATTACCTTATGGTAAAACTCAACACCTTTTTGATTGATTTTTCCAGTCCCTTTGGGAAAGATTCTAGACCAAGAAAGAGAAAACCGAAACACTCCAAAATTCATTTGTTTAATCAGGGCGATATCTTCTTTGTAACGATGGTAAAAATCTGCAGCGGTATTTCCATTTTCATTATTATGAATGTTGCCTTTTTTTTGGGTAAAAGTATCCCAAACCGAAGGTCCTTTTCCGTCCAGTTCCCAAGCACCTTCGACTTGATATGCAGCACATGCAGCACCCCACAAAAACCCCTTTCCAAATTCGGAACTCGAAAAATCCGCCGTATTTACTTGATTATTCGATAGATAGGGGAATGCTTTATTTTCAAGTAAAAAACAAGAGGCTAACCCTAATCCATTCATTTTTATCCAATCCCGTCGCTTCATTTGGCTCAATTATTGTAATTTCAATGAAAAAATAACAAATTAAACGAATAACTAAGATGAAAAAAATGAAGATTTTAAGTTTTATGATTGGCATGTTTCTAACTGCAAATATGTACGGACAACATGTTTTGGTCAATGAAGTGGATATTAACAATGAAGACATACAGTTTTGTGAATTAAGAGTAACTGCAAAATTATTAAGCCCCACAAAGGTGAAGGTGTATGTAGATTACGGACAAAAATGGTCGATGAAAAGACAAAACATCATGACTGAAGACAAAAAAGTTGTTGCCTTTAACTCAAGTGTAGAGGCGTTGAACTTTATGAATAAAAATGGTTGGGAATATGTTGAGCAAACAGTTACTACATCATCTGATGGTCAAACTACCTATAAGTACCTTATGAGGAGGACTGATTAAGAGAAATAAAATGGAATGAATCAAAGAGGCTTTATTGAGCCTCTTTTTTTTGTTTGATAAAAGTCAATTTACTTCAATAATTAATTCAAATGATACTTCTACTTTAATTCAATGAATCTTCCTAATTTTACATCTTCTTAAAGAATTGACAATGAGTAAAAAATATCCTGAATACAAAGGATTAAATCTTCCAAAGATATCACAAGAGATTCAGGACGGATGGGATCGTGAATCTATATTTGAAGCATCGATGTCTTCAAGAGAAACTGCCAAGCCTTATGTTTTTTTCGAAGGGCCTCCGTCAGCAAATGGGATGCCCGGCATTCATCATGTAATGGCACGATCAATAAAGGATATTTTCTGTCGATTCAAAACTTTAAAAGGTTATCATGTAAAGAGAAAAGCGGGATGGGACACGCATGGCCTTCCTGTTGAGCTTGGGGTAGAAAAAGAACTTGGAATAACCAAAGAAGATATTGGAACAAAGATTACAGTAGACGAATACAATACCGCTTGTAAAAAAGCAGTTATGAGGTATACCGATGTTTGGAATGAACTCACTAAGAAAATGGGTTATTGGGTAGACATGGATGATCCATATGTGACTTACAAGTCGAAGTACATGGAGTCCGTTTGGTGGCTTATTTCGGAATTATATCGTAAAAATTTACTTTATAAGGGTTATACAATACAACCCTATTCTCCGAAAGCAGGTACGGGACTTTCGTCACATGAAATCAATCAACCTGGATGTTATAAAGATGTAAAAGACACTTCGGCTGTTGCACAATTTAAGGCAGTCGAATCATCTAAGAATCCTTTCGATGTCGATGGAGATTTGTATCTATTGGCATGGACGACAACACCGTGGACCTTACCATCAAATACAGCCCTTACTGTGGGTGAAAAAATTGAATACGTCTGCGTAACAACATTCAATCAATATACTTTTAAGAAGACAAATGTAGTACTTGCCAAAAACCTTGTGGGTTATCAGTTTTCAAAAGGATTTGTTAAAGCAGAAAGCATAAATGAACTAGAATCTTACCAAGAAGGAGACAAGAAAATCCCTTATTTTGTTGGAAACACTTGTGCCGGTAAAGATTTAATAGGTTTGCGTTATGAGCAATTGCTCGATTATTGTCTTCCTGCCGAAGACCCTGAAAATGCCTTTCAAGTTATTGCGGGGGATTTTGTCACCACCGAGGATGGAACAGGAATTGTGCATACTGCTCCTACTTTTGGGGCAGATGATGCCAAGGTGGCGAAGGACGCAGGGGTTCCGCCCATGCTTGTAAGAGACGAGCAAGACAACTTGGTCCCTTTGGTTGATTTTCAAGGCCGATTTAGAGAAGAAGTGTCTGATTTTGCTGGAATGTATGTCAAAAA